>JAUMYE010000083.1:0-2181 GCA_030528815.1 Candidatus Saccharimonadota bacterium
AAATGGCGAAGTCGGCATGTTGTACATCATGACTGTCGAAATCGCATGGAAGTTTGGCTGGTTATGCAAGTCCTCTGCTGTAAATACTGGCGTAAAGGCTTTTTGCATAATCTCCGCATCCGTAACACCGATACGACCGCAAATGATCGTACCACAGTTACCGAGAATAGCTTCACGAATCTTATCTGTAAGCTGAGTCATGAACTGGTTTACAACAATCAAGTTCAAACGGAACTTACGGGCTTCCGAAAGGATAGACTCAAAGCTATCTGTTGCGAAGTTCTGGAACTCATCTACGACTAGACAGAAATCTTTACGTTCTTCTTCTGGAATATCTGCGCGGCTCATAGCTGCAGCCTGGAACTTCATGACGAAGATCATACCAAGGAGCTTTGCGTTCTGTTCGCCAGTTTTACCCTTCGCAAGGTTAACAAGCAAGATTTTCTTGTTATCCATGATTTCGCGAATATTGAAACCAGACTTTGTCTGACCCAAGATATTGCGCATCATCTTGTTACTTAGGAACGGACCCCACTTAGAAACGAACCAGCTCGTAACTTCACCAGCATCACTACTCTTCTGAGAAGCCGGAAATTCCTTTGTCCAGTAATCAAAGACTGTCTTATCTTTGACGTATTTCAACTTCTCTTTTACAAACTCTGGATCAGTGAAACAACGAGGAACATCAATGAAGGTACCGCCGTTTGGATCACTCATAAGAAGCAAGGTTGCGTTGCGGAACATGTGCTGTGCACGTGGACCAAAGATACCTTGGTTTCCTGGGTCGTAAAGCGAGATGAGCATGTTCAAAGATTCCTGAACGATAAAGTCCTTCTGGTCCTCAGAGTTGAACTCGAACATGTTCATACCGACAGGATTATCAAGATTACCAGGCTCGAACAGAATCACGTCATCCATTCTCTCTGGTGGAACTTTACTAAGAATCGTTTCTACAGCATCGCCGTGCGGATCGATAAAACAGAAACCACGACCATCGCACATATCTTGGTAAGCCAAGTTCGTAAGAAGCACGGATTTACCCATACCCGTACCACCGATGATGTATGTATGACGCTGGCGGTCTTTCGTACCGAGCCTAATAACTTTCTGCTCACCACGGAATTCGTTAACACCAAGGATAATACCTTCATCCATAAGCTTTGTTGGACCATCAACCTGCTTCGTACGCTGGCGTTCAACCTGGCTTGTAGGAATAGAATTCTGACTTGGCAAATGGAAGATAGAAGCAAGCTCGACAGAGTTTAGGATTACCGAATGATCATTCTGTGGGAAGTCGCGCATAATATATGCACGGACAAATTCTGTCATCTTGCTCTGTTGGTTAAATGTAAAGCCATTAAAGCCCTGAAGTTCAAACTGCGAGAACACTGGAAGCACGGCACCCATCAAAGCTTCAGAACGCGCACTACTGCTAGAGCTTGCAATAACGCGAATGCGTACTTCGAAGCCAGGATGCTTTGTCTTTTCTTCAAGACGCGTAATTTCGTCTTGCTGTAAATTTGTTAGTGGGTCCTTATCATTTTTTTGTTCACGCTCTTTTGGCGCTTCCCACAAAGCCTTCGCAAAGTCACCAGCAAATTGTGCAGCTTTAGTAAATCCTTGTCCGCCTTTGTCGCCGTCCTTAATTGATTTAACCTTGTTCAAAGAATTTTGTGTCCAGCTGCCGTCAGTCGGACGAATCAAAATCTGAATACCAATACCATCGCCTTCATGAGCCGTAGACAAGGCGTTAATAAGCGCCAAGCTTGCATCACGCTTTGTATCTTCATAGGTAGCGATAGGATAACCTGGCTCTTTCTTTAGGCGGAGCTCACCACCGACAACTGCATCAATTCCACCCTCTTTACTAAAGAAGTTTGGATCGTCAACTATTTCTAGACGAGCAGTTGGATAAGCTGCCGTAATAGCCTGACGGATCGTTTCTACTAAGCTAATTGGGACGATTGCATAGTAATTAATAAAACCATTGTTTGCGACGATTTCGAAGCTAATCTGTTTCTGACCATATAGCCTACTGATGAAGCCCTTTTTGAGTGTCGAGGAAATAATTCCATACATTACCTGGGCTTCAGATAGCTGCTCGTTTACAACGTCACGTTCATCGCGTCCACCACCCTGAATATCGTCAGTGCTTGGTGGAAGATGGATCATGAGCGGAAC
>JAUMYE010000083.1:2191-3757 GCA_030528815.1 Candidatus Saccharimonadota bacterium
AAGGCACGTTCTAGATTCTTCCTCTTGCGAAGGCTAGCCTGAATAACTTTCCAAGATACAAAAAAGCCCACCCCGAGCACGACTACTGCCACAATGGCTATAATTATGCTCTGTGGAATCATTTCTTTCCTCCGTTAATACTTAGGCCATCTTTCTTTGTTTTATCTAAGTAATATTTGCGGAGTGCGTTAAAATCTTCGGATAGTTGATTCGGATCTTTTTCGTCGCGTTTCATGATACCCAAAATCTTCTGACCGAGTGCCTTATTTAGAGATTTTGCATCAGGTTTTACTGGAATATCTTTAACCTCTTCAACAACAGGAGCAAGCTCTTTTGGCGTAGCCTCTTCTTCTGCTGCACTGGCTGCCTGCTTAGCTTTTCTATCCTCAAAAAATTGATTGAGCTCTTCCTGCATGCGACGCGTTTCGGCATTACTATTTGCACGCATATCGCCAGACTGTTCGGCCGGAGCTTCAACGTTTTGTGTTGTCTCATAAGATTCAGGGGCGCGAAGCATCTGCTCTTTAGAGCCTCTAATATTCTCCCCTTTAGCACCCGTATTATCCATAAGCTTTATTATATCACAAATAGAAAAATAGTAGTTCGACTACACGATATTTCTTGATGCCAAAAATAGCAAAGCAAATTCAATTAGAACAACTAGTAAAACAACTGGTATTGATAGGCCACCAAAAGATATACAAAGAAGCAAAAACACCGGCGCCAAAGCCACAATAGAACCATAGCGAAAGCTCTTGGTTCTAAGATTTCCTGAATGTATTTTGTTTACTTTTCCAAGCAAAGTAAAAAACAGCCTGCAGCAAAAAACTGCAAGCCCTAAAAAGAACACATAGCTTAGTACGAAAAAGAACAAAATACCAAATGGCCCTGCTTCGCTCGGCGAAAATAGGAACATGAGCATAACCAGCAAAAATAGCGAAATACCGCTCAGCGCTAGTAGGATTTTATTCATAAGCATAATTATACCACGGCCAAATGTTCTAAGTACGTAGCAAAAGACAAGAGGAAATTACTTCTCTTTTACTCATAATTAGACAAGGTAACACCCCTGCTACCCTACCTCAAATAATTCAGAAAAACCAACAACAAATCTTCTGAATCATCTGCGATAAATTACGCTTTTATAAAGCTTTAATTCCAAAAATCCACTCCACTAGATTTCGGGAGATTAAATACTCTATAAAGAATAACCGATCCGAGAACTAGTAGTTCTCTTCTCTATGCTCGTTCCGATAAAGACGCGGCTGGCGACCAGACACTTAGGTAAATAAAAGTAAATCATGGGCTATGGTAGGGAGGCTTATCTGGCAAACAATATATTACTTATAGCCACAAGCTTTAAACCCCTACCGATAGCTTTTATTGACCGCCTCTCGTATAGAGAGGCATAGTCCATGCAGATCCTTAGCAATACTCTTTTGATGGGTATCAAGGTGCTAGTTTACTAAGCTTCTACGCGCTCAACGCCCTTACCTCTCGGTAAGTTTTTGGCGGAGCTTAGCTTACTCCTAGGTGTAATTTATGGCTAGAAATAAGCTTTCGCTA
>JAUMYE010000084.1 GCA_030528815.1 Candidatus Saccharimonadota bacterium
TGAGCTGGTTGCTGTGGCTGTTGTGGTTGCTGAGGCTGAGCCTGTGGCATTGGGTTAACACCAGCTGGTGTACCAAAGCCCATACCCATCATGCCTGCGCCCATACCGACGCCCATGATACCAGCAGCACCGCCGTTGTTACCAGCAGCATTGATACCTTCGGCAACCTGAGTCTGGTTGTAAGCCTGACCAACAGTACCCTGCATCATGACACCAGTCCTGAATCTGTCGACGTCTGCCTGAGACTTCTCATCACGCTTGACGGAAGCAACCATAACATCGCTAACCTGGATACCGAACTTGCTACCCCACTGATACTTCTCTTCGAGAACCTCGTTAAGAGCACCAGCAAAACCATCCTGATCGGTCTTGATATCAATGTAACTCTTACCACCGTTGCAGAACTTTGTCATAGCGTTAGAGAAGGAACCAATGAAGCCATCGAATAGCATCTTTGTATTGGTTTCGTCTTCTACGTCTAGGCTAAAGCTGCTACGGCCCTGGCCGGAAACAACATCAACAGGAACGAAGTTCTTGATAAATAGAACTGGGTCGACAATCTTAACGCCATAAGAACCATAGCTTGTAACTGCCATCTCGATGTTGTTGTAGTTTGCATCAAGATAAGGAACTGGCTCTTGCGTACCATATGGGAAGCCACCCATAGTCCTTAGGTTGACATAGAAAGCAACCTGCTGGTTACCTGGCTGACCACCGAACTTGAACTGATTCCAGCTCTGGCCGAATGTACTTGCGAAGAAGCCATCCTTTGCGAACAAGCTCTTAGCTTCTGGGATGTTCTGTGCATGATATTCGTAACCACCTGGTTCTGCAATAACAGCTGTGATTGCACCGTTTTCTAGAACAACGAGACAAGTATTTTCTGGGACCAAGAACTTGGAACCGTCAGAAATAACGCCAGCGTTTTCTTCGCCATCGTTGTTTTCGCTACCAGCAACCTTGTTTGGAACTGCCTTTGCAATTGCAACATGATCTGTCATGCTTGCTGGTGGAACCATGTACTCTAGCCACTGATTGGCGAAACTGCTAGTTAGGCCGCCAGCAAATGCTCTGATAAAACCCATAGTAAAGTTTTCTCCATTAAATTTTCTTCTAGTATAGCATACAAAAAACAGCAAAAAGCGCCCTACTCCAGAGCGCTTTTCGAAAGATTTATTGATTATTTAGCGTCATTCCAGCGCTTAATAGCAGCTTCGATAACTTCCTGAGCTTCCTTTGTACCAAAGAAACCTTCAACCTTGGTTGTGCCAGGCTTCTTTAGATCCTTGTAGTGATTGAAGTGGAATTCAATCTGTTCAAGAGTGCGCTTTGGAAGATCTTCTAGAGTCTGATATGCATCACCGTTATTGCGATCATCGTCAGCGACACAGATAATCTTGTCATCAACTTCGCCGCCATCGACAAACTTCATAACACCAAGGACACGAGCCTTCATGTAGACACCAGTCGTAAGTGGCTGTTCGGTGATAACTAGAGCGTCAAGCTCATCACCATCTTCGTCAATTGTCTGTGGAATAAAACCGTAGTTGCATGGCTTTGCGAAAGCTACTGGTTCGATACGATCAAGCATGAAGCAAGCATTCTTGCGATCCCATTCAATCTTGTGGTTGCTACCGGTTGGGATTTCGATAACGACATTAATGCTATTGTTCTTATAATCTCCTGGCTCAAGAATTTTGTTAAAATCTGCCATTGATATAACTCCTTTTATTTTTGTGCCTTTATTATATCACGAAATATATTCCCTTATTACACAACTATATCCGTTATTGGCCCTAATAAAAGTACAATGCTTATGGTATAATAAGCATAACTAATATCCAAAATATACAAGGAGTTTTAATGGTTAAAATTGCTATCAACGGTTTTGGGCGCATTGGCCGCAACGCCTTCAAAATTGCATTCGACCGCAACGACGTCGAAATCGTCGCAATTAACGATTTAACAGACAACAAAACACTAGCCCATCTTTTGAAATACGATTCAAACTATGGCACTTATGATCATGATGTTAGCTACGATGATGACGCTATCATTGTTGACGGCAAGCAAATCAAAGCTTATGCCGAAAAAGACCCAGCTGCCCTTCCATGGAAGGATCTTGGCGTAGATGTCGTTATCGAATCTACTGGCTTCTTTACCAAACCAGAAGATGCACGCAAGCACATCGAAGCTGGCGCACGCAAGGTTGTTATCTCTGCTCCAGCAAAGGGCGAAGGCGCTCGCACTGTCGTTCTTGGCGTTAACGAAGAAACTGTCCTCGAAAGCGACGAAATTCTTTCCAACGCCTCCTGTACCACAAACTGTATCGCACCTGTCATGAAGGTCCTCGAAGACAACATCGGTATCGAGAAAGCTATGATGACAACTGTTCACAGCTACACTGCTAGCCAGAAGCTACAGGATGCTCCATGCAAGGATCTCCGCGAAGGCCGCAACGCTGCTGAAAACATCGTTCCAACCACAACTGGTGCTTCCAAAGCTGCTGCTTTGACAATTCCAAGCTTGCAGGGTCACTTTAATGGTCTTTCTGTTCGCGTCCCAACCCCAGTAGTTTCCCTCAGCGATATTACTGCCGTTACAAAGCGCCCAACTTCTATCGAAGAAATCAACGACATCTTCAAGAAAGCTGCTGCTAGCCCATACTTCCAGGGCATTCTTGATGCTACCGAAGAAGAACTCGTTTCTATCGACTACCGTGGTAATAGCCACTCTTCAATCGTTGATTTGAAGCTCACCGACTGTATCGATGGCACCCTTATTAAGGTTGTCGCTTGGTATGACAACGAATGGGGTTACAGCAACCGCCTAGTAGAATTAAGTGTCGACTT
Source organism: Candidatus Saccharimonadota bacterium (assembly GCA_030528815.1). Classification (GTDB taxonomy): domain Bacteria; phylum Patescibacteriota; class Saccharimonadia; order Saccharimonadales; family Saccharimonadaceae; genus UBA2834. The sequence goes on from JAUMYE010000084.1 coordinate 2,853, forward strand.
CGGCAAGATGGGCCAAGCTAACTAAGGAATAATTATGCAAATCTTTCTCGGCGCCGATCATCGCGGCATGGAACTAAAAGGTCGAATCGCAAACTGGCTCGCAAGCCAAGAAATAGTTTGCATCGACTGCGGCAATGTCACGTACGACGCCGAGGACGATTACAATGATTTCGCAAAAGCCGTCGTTTCTCAAGTTTATTACAGCAAAGACCCTCAGACTTTCGGCATCCTCATCTGCGGCTCTGCCCAGGGCATGGCCATGCAAGCCAACCGCTACAAAGGAATCCGCGCCGCTATCTGTCATAGCCCGGAGGAGGCCGTCGAAACCCGAGGTCACAACGACGCAAATATTCTCTGCCTAGCAGCAGACGAAAAGCTCAATTTCTACGGAGACATCATCGATAAATTCATTCACACTGCTGCCCTACCAGACGAAAAATACTTACGACGTAAACAAAAACTAGACGAAGGCTAAACAACGAAAGATATATTATGGCAATTACAACAATCGCTCCAACAATTCTAAGTTCAGATCCAAACGAATTCAAAGATACCGTTCAAAAATATTTCAACTTCGCCAAGCGCGTTCATATCGACATTTCTGACGGTACTCTTACAGACAATAAGACTCTAAACGAGACCGCTATCTGGTGGCCAAAAGGCTGGACGGTAGACATCCATATGATGACCACTACTCCTTCCGCTCATCTAGATAACCTTATTAAACTAAAGCCAAATCTAGTTATTTTCCATGCCGAAGCAAACGAAGATTTGATTCCGATCTTCCAGAAGCTTCAAGAAAACGATATCAAGGTTGGCGTTGCAATTATCAAGCCAGTCTTCCCTGGCAATATCAAGAATATTCTTTCTATTGCCGATCATGC
>JAUMYE010000085.1 GCA_030528815.1 Candidatus Saccharimonadota bacterium
TCTGCTGCGCCTTCCTTGCTGCGCTGTCCGGTAGTCTTGCCGGTAGCATCATTCCAACCACGGGTTTCCTGAACGACTTTCTCGCCTTTTTCAAGCAAAGCGATCTGGCGAGCGGCTTCGTATTCTACCGCGCGCTCGACACTGCGGAAAGAGTTCAAATTCTTAACCTCGGTACGAGTACCAAGCTCGTCGGTCTTGGAAACAGAAGTGTTAACGTCAAAGCGCATGTTGCCCTGATAAAGATCACCGTTTGAGACGCCTGCATAAATCATGAGACGATGAAGCTCTTCGGCATAAGCACGTGCCTGGGCAGCAGAATGAATATCTGCCTCAGAAACAATCTCGATAAGTGGTGTGCCAGCGCGGTTCAAATCGACGAGAGAATAATCGTCGAAGTGAGTTAGCTTACCAGCATCACCTTCGAGGTGGGCGTGGTTAATGCGAACATCATCAAAACCCTGAAGATGGATTACGCCTGCGCCAATAATTGGCTTGTACATCTGGGTAATCTGGTAACCAGCAGGGGAATCTGGATAGAAATACTGTTTACGATCAAAGCGGCTTTCTAGACCAATCTTACAATTCATTGCAAGACCAGCCTGAACGGCTTTGTGGACAGCTTCTTTGTTAAGAACTGGAAGCATGCCAGGAAGTGCGTAGTCGAATGGGCTAACGCAACTGTTTGGTTCTTTGTCTACGGCATCATTATCTACGGCGCTAAAAAGTTTTGTCTTAGTATTTAGCTGAACGTGACATTCGATACCGACAGTAATCTTATATTCACTCATTAAATAGCTCCTAAATCTTTTAAGGCCTGTTTGTAGGTTTCGAGTGCGTGCGAAGCTTGAGCGTAGGTTGGCTCAAAATCTGGTTCGTGTGCAATCTCGTTGCGTAGTTTGTGTGCGTGCCAGACGGCATTAAGCTGGCTAAATTTAGCTTTGCCAACCTTCTTCAATCTGTCACCCATCGTACGACCGGAAGCACCAGTCTCAATAAGAGCGCGATCAAGGAGTTTGTCTCCGTTAATAATCGCCATGGCGCAGCTGCTTGGATTGTCTTTCTGCAAAGAATTCTGGATTCTTAGGAAATCAATCTGATACTGTTCTTTGTCTAGCTTTGGGCTACGCTTCTTTGTAAGCTGAATTGTAATAAATAGCAAAATTGCTACAACAAGCACTGCGACTAGAAAGATTAGTGGGGTGTTGTTCATTACTTAGCCTCACTGTCTTCGATTTGCTTTGCGATGCTAAGAAGAAGCTGATCGCTCTGGGCGCGACCAATTAGTTGTGCGCCAACTGGAAGGCCAGCTTCGGTTTCGCCAGCAGGAACAGATAGAGCTGGAAGGCCAGCCATGCTTGCTGGGACTGTCATGGCATCTTCGAGATACATTGTTAGTGGATCGCTCGTCTTTTCGCCTAGCTTGAAGGCTGGGGTTGGAGCGACAGGGCAAAGCAAAGCATCGTATTTTTCAAAAGCTTCGTTATAAGCATTAATCAAGAGAGTGCGCGCTTTCTGGGCTTTAAGATAGTAAGCATCGTAGAAGCCAGAGCTTAGTACGAAGTTACCGATCATGATGCGACGCTTGTTTTCTTTCATAAAGCCTTCGTTGCGGCTATTTACAAAGACGTCGTCAAGACCCTTAACGTCCTTGCTGCGAAGTGCATAGCGAACGCCATCGTAGCGGCTAAGGTTGGAAGCAACCTCTGCAGGCTGAACGACATAATAAATTGCAAGGCCATACTTAAGGATTGGCATATCGAATTCTTCGATTTCGTAACCCTGAGCTTTGAGTTTGTCGCCATATTCGCGAACAATCTTTGCGACCTCTGGGTCGATACCGTCACCAAAACAGTCACGAATCAAGCCAATCTTCTTCTTGGCTGGTTTAACTTCGTCTAGACTCTTGGTCCAGTAATCTGGCAAAGTTGTAGAATCTTTTGCGTCCTGACCAGCCATGATGCCCATAACTAGGTCGACATCTTCGGCTTTCTTTGCAAAACAACCCATTGTATCGGTAGAGGAGGCCATAGCAACAACGCCATAGCGGCTAACTGCGCCATAAGTTGGTTTAATGCCATTAAAGCTAGCTGGCTGGCGAATAGAACCACCAGTATCTGAACCGAGGGCAAACTCTACGATATCTAGAGCAGTTGCGACTGCGGAGCCACCAGAAGAACCACCAGCGACGCGGGTGTTATCTGCGGAGTTTTTGGTTGGACCAAAATAAGAGTTCTCGGTAGAACCACCATGGGCGAAAGCATCAAGGTTTGCGCGACCAATCATGATTGCGCCTTCTGCTTCGATTTTTGCTACTGCAGTAGCTGTGATTGGCGAGTGGTAACTATCAAGAATGTGAGCTGCGGCGGTTGTATTGCCGTCGTGGCTAGAATAGTTGTCTTTGAGTGCGTAAGGGACTCCAGCGAGTTTACCAACTTCTTCGCCCTTAGCAATTTTTTCGTCGATTTCGGCAGCTTTTGCGAGCGCAGCTTCGGCATTCATGGAAATAAAGACATTGTAATCTTTATATTCTTCAGCCTTGGCAAGCGCAGCTTTGACCAAATCGACAGCTTTGGTATTTTTGTCTGCTATTTTCATAATACTTTTGGCACCTTTATCTGATTATCTTCGGATTCTGGAGCAAGGGCTAGCAAATCTTCGCGCTTTGCCTCGAATTCCTGAATCTCGTCTTCGCGCCAAACATTCTGCATATCAAAGCATTGGTAAGTTGGCTCGACGCCATCGGTATCTAGCTCGTTGAGCTGAGAAATATAGGACACGATGCTGTCGAGATCTTTCTTAAGGGGCTCGATTTCTTCCTCGCTGATGCTAAGGCGAGAAAGTTCTGCTAAATGTAGCACGTCTTCTCTTGATATTGACATAATATATATTATAACATTACATCTATCGTTTTTATAGGGGTAAGAAGAGGTATAAAAGCGTCGATAACGCTTGACAAAAAATAATACGGGTGATTTAATCACTACTAAGTATTTCTCTATACATGGGGGGATGCTTTAGTACATTTATAGAGAGAGGAGGTATTAGTGATGAAAGTTCGCAAGATTACTCTTAAGCGCGTCCGCGCTAAGACGAGCTGCGAGTCCGGCTAATTAGCTCGCGCAATCCCTGCTACTTCGGTGGCTTTCAGACAAACGCGACCTTTACCGGTCGTACCGCCCTTATCTCATGAGACGATCATCCCGATCGTCTCATTTTTTATGAGAGGAAGTGATTGTAGATGGTATTGTTTCTGAACGTAAACAATGTCTGCGATCTCTGCTGTTCGTATTGTTTCTATACGATTGGGCACGAAAAACGCGATTCGAGCTATATTCATAGTTGTCAGGCGGAAACATTCGCTAGCACTATTCAGGAGCTTGGGTTTGGCTGCGTGATTCTGTCCGGCGGCGATCCGCTTTGTTCTAAGCTGAAAGAACATACCTATTCGCTTATCGAGCATCTGAAGAAGCGCGGGCTTCGTGTCATTATCAATACAAGTGGTGCAAAGCTTGGTGATGATGATTATGAAAGACTGATTGCTTTGGAAGTTGATCGAATTGACGTTTCGATTAATTCTTGTGACGAAGTGATACACAATCTCGAGCGGGGGTACTATCAGGATGCCGTTAGGCTGATTGATACTTTGCAGAAAAAAGGCTACACAAAACTTTCGACGACAACCGTAATAACGCAAAGTA
>JAUMYE010000015.1 GCA_030528815.1 Candidatus Saccharimonadota bacterium
GCTGGACATCATGCTGCCCAATGAGGACGGTATGTCCATCCTGCGCCGTCTGCGAGAGAGAGAGGAATACGCCCGGATTCCGGTGATTATGGTCACTGCCAAGGGAACAGAGTTTGATAAGGTGATGGGCCTGGATACCGGTGCGGATGACTACATTACAAAACCCATCGATGAAGAAGAAATCCAAAAGCTCACCGAAAAAGCCGGCCGCTCAACTTATGTCGCATTACTACTATTTGTTGGCATTCCAATTCCAGGCACTGGCGCTTGGACCGGAACACTCGCAGCAAGCCTTCTAGATTTAGACTTCAAAAAGAGCTCAATCGCCGTAATCTGTGGTGTTGTTCTAGCTGGCATAATTATGCTTTCACTCAGCATGCTTGGCCTAAAAGCACTTGGCGCCTAAAAATACTAGACAAAACAGATATAATTTGCTAGAATACTAGTCAGAGTTTCGCAAACTTCGGTGGCAGATGCTGAGCCCTGAAGTTTATTTCAGCAAAATATTAATTAAGAAAAGGATTTTTTGTGCCAACAATCAATCAGTTAGTACGTAAACCACGTGCAAAGGCTGCAAAGAAAAGCAAGTCCCCAGCTCTTGGTTCCATCGTCAATACGCTTAAAACGCGTTACTACAAGCAGGCCGCTCCTCTAAAGCGTGGTGTTTGTATCAAAGTTACAACTAAGACTCCAAAGAAACCTAACTCCGCTCTACGTAAGGTCGCTCGTGTCCGCCTAACCAACGGTCAGGAAGTTTGGGCTTACATTGGTGGTGAAGGTCACAACCTTCAGGAGCACGCAGTTGTTCTAGTTCGCGGTGGTCGCGTTCCAGATCTTCCAGGTGTTCGCTATCACATCGTCCGTGGAACCCTCGATCTTCAGGGTGTTAACGGTCGCAAGCAGGGTCGTTCTAAGTACGGCGCAAAGAAGGAGGATAAGTAGCTATGCCACGTAAAGTAACCAGCAGCCTTCAGCGCAAAGTTATGCCAGATCGCAAATATCAGAGCGTTTTGGTTTCCCGCCTTATCAACCGTTCTATGCTTGATGGCAAGAAGCCTTCCGCAGAGCGCGCAGTCTATGCCGCAATCGAAGGTGCAGCTAAGAAGCTAAAGAGCGAAAATCCTGTCGAAGTCCTCGAACAGGCAATCAAGAACATTAGCCCAGATTTCGAAGTTAAGAGCCGCCGTGTTGGTGGTGCTAACTACCAGATTCCATTCCCAATCAATGGTCATCGCCAGCTCCACTTCGCTATGATGTGGCTAGTCGCTGCCGCTCGTGGCCGCAATGGCATGCCATATGCAAAGCGCCTCGAAGCAGAAATCGTTGATGCTTACAACGAAACCGGTACAGCCTTCAAGAAGAAAGAAGACTGCCACCGTATGGCAGAAGCAAACCGTGCATTCGCACACTTTGCTCGCGGATAATTCACGAAAGAATTTCAAAAGCTCCCAGCAATGGGAGTTTTTTGATGTTCTAAAATACTTGGCGCTTATGTTAAAATTAAGAAAAAGAGGTGAGGTAATGCGGTATTTTTAAGCTACCGCAAAAAATAACAATGAGGTCAAATTCTAAGAGAATAATATTCATAGCGTGCGGCGCCCTAATTTTGCTGGGTCTAGCTGCGCTAGTATTTTTTATAATAAATTCCGCAAAAAGCACGACTTTATCTATTCTTGTTGCGCCAACCGATTCTACGATCAAGATAAACGGCAAAGAATATAAGAATGGCAATTATAAGATTTTTCCAAGCGGCAAATATGAAGTAATCATCGAACGCGAAGGGTTTGAAACAAAAGAGCTAACCCTAAACGGCGAAAAGGTCGTAAATATTCACGAATATCTCGAAACAAGTGACATGAGCAAATACCGCGACTCTGCCGAAGATTACAAAGCTCTCAGACTAATCGCAGATTATAACGACAGCAAGATTTCAAGCTTCATTGAAGAATCCAACAAAATTGAATCAATAAAATACAAGCTACCAGTCTGGACCTCCGCGCCTTATAGTAACTTCGACATCACGTCATCTCCTGGGATTAAACTAGCCGATGGCAACAGCAGTCTCGAATGCAAGAAAATGTCCTGCATTATGGCTCTCATTGGGGGAAAAAGATCGAGCAGAGAAGACAAGGCTATAGAAGACAAAATCAAAGCTCTAGGATACGATCCAAAAAATTATCAAATTATTTATGTAGAAAACCACAATGTCAAGGACTATGATGCCGAAGAATAAAATTAGAATAGCTACAGCGACAGCACTAGGAATAATAGGCCTTGTCGGCGTTTTTGAAACAGTTCAAAACAATACTACAAAAGCAATCAATCCTCGCGAAAAATCCGAGCTAGATATCAGGTTCTACGACGATCAAGCATGTGGCTCAACGGCAGCATCTGACTGCGGCGAAGTAACGGGCGTATCGGAAGACGACAGGCTTTATTCCTTACTCGACCACTACGCGGGCTTGGCTCAGGAACTTCAAAGGCAAACCGGCGTGCCGTGGGAGCTACCGTTCTTACATGCGCGTGGTGAATCGGGCTTCTGTAATACTACCTTTGGCGACCTTAAAATGCTCTGGGACAATTATCAGAGTTACAACTGTTTTGGTCTCCTAGAATCCGCAAACGGCTCATATCATATGGGAGCCACATTTAATAATGAGCACTCCGACAACATAAATCAGATGGGCGGCGACCCTGCCCACTATGTCCAAGCATACTCTAGCATTGCAGATAATTTTGCATCCTTCTTCTATGACTACATGCGCACAGGCGAGGACGATAGATTAGTTTTTGATGAAAGCAAGGTTAAAGACGTAAAGTCCTACTACGATGGATACTTCCTTCGTTATACAGGCCTAGGTTTCTCGAGTGATTACTACGCTAAATCCATGGGCGTACTCGAAAAAGTAAAGCAATATTCCATGGATAAAGGTTGGTCAAGCTCTGCAGAACTAGCAGAATCTATCCCACTAGGCGGTCTATTCACAGATCATGGTTTTACAACCAGGCAACAAGGTTGGCAAGAACAATCTATGCATATTTCTTGCGATGGTACAGTTACAGACAAGGACGGCAAAGTCTACGTTCAGGGCGGTGGCGACATAGTCGCAAAAACTAAAGAAAAGAGCGAAAATAAGGTCGCGAATAATCCAAAGATCGAAACCGCAAAGAAAGACGAAAAAGAGAAAAATAAAGACCAGCAAACCGTTACGACACCTCAAGTCATAAGGGCTAATTTCCTAGATTCTCATCTTTCAACAAAATTCTACCTAACTACAAGCACGTCAGGCGGAAGCGAAGATGGTCTAACCGAAGAGCAAGCACAATCACTCGTAGATTGGTATATAGACACAGCACATAATAACGAGCTAGATTTATCCCTATCGCTAGGCACACACTGCAACTGTGTTAGTATGTCAAACTACTTTATTCAGAAGTTTACAACACTTACGTTTGGCTCGAACGATGGCTACTTCGTCGTAGATAGCACATACTCCGCAAACCCAGACAAAACATTAGAAATCGAATATGCCAGCAGCATTTCAAAAATTACAATCCCATCTATCTTTAGCGATAAAGAAGGTAGTGGCCACACAGGCGTAATCGTCGGTTACGACAGCGCAACTCAGGAATACATATCTATCGAAGCAAACTGGACCGATAACTCAGTCCAAAACGATATGATGCAGATCGAAGGCTGCGGCAAAATGGCAAGCGGAAAACTAAATGCAGGCTACACAAGCCGCAAGACATTATCTTTCTATCAGTCAAAAGATGCTAAATTCTTGCCAATCCCACTAGAATATATCAATCAGGAAGCGCTACAAAAAATCGCTAACGGTCAATTCGGTGGAAGCCAAAAATGCGGAACCAACAAAGCATTTACCGGCGACTTCCCATTCATGAGTCAAGGCGACGCAAGATGGGCAAATATACCGTATCCGCCAGGGCAAACAGGAAACAAGATAAGCACCTATAGAAACGCCGGCTGCGGCATTACGTCATTTGCTATGATCGCAACCTATCTAGAAGGAGAAGAGATTACACCGCTAGATGTATACGATAGAACAGGTAGAGTAACTTATAGCGGCAACCCTATCGGCGAAATGGCACAATTCTATAACATGGAAGCCATCAACGTTACCGAAACAGATCTAGGTTCGGGTTCGACACATGAACAGATTGTAGCTGCTATCAATAAATATCTAAACGATGGTTATCTAATTGAGCTATCGGGTAGAATATCTTCCGGAAGCAACGGCGTATTCTCGGACCAAGGCCACTATATTGTACTTTACGGTCGCGATTCTAAGGGTGAATGGCTAATGGCGGATCCTGGCCATAAAGATAATAACGGCAAAGCATGGGATCCATTAAAACTAGTAGGCATGGGCATCGACCGCGGTCAAGGCGAAACTAAAATTTGGGCAATAAAGTCGGCAGGTGAATAATATGGACGAAGAATATCAGAAAAAGCAAGACAGACAAAAGAAAATCCTAATCGCAGTTGCCGTATTAGCCGCAATCGCATTATGCACGGCTGCAATAATCGTTGTATTGAAAAATATCGACGAATCCATTGTAGATAAAGAGCCAGAAGACACAGATATTAAAACAGCAGGCGGCCAAGCTCTTCAAGTTTGCCTAAACGAAGCAAACATTGGCAGCAAGAGAGCGCTTCTTACGACTAATATTCTAACGGAATATATAGCTAGCGTAGGCGAAGATGCAAAGACCGCGCAGTGCGAACAAACCAAGCAAGGCGATGTCTTCAAAATCAAAACCGACAAGACAGAATACAAGCTCAAGATCGAAAAAGAAGGTTATATTGAAGCTAAGCTCACTTTATCAATAGGCGACAGCGAAACATTCAGCTTTGACACTAAGAATTATCCGCGCAAATACATCGAAAACGAGAAGCTAAGAGATTATCTCCCAGGCTACGTCGATCACGACAATAAGCGTGACTCGTATTATTATTTCGACACAAATACCATTTATATCCACTCCGATGAGTGCGACAAAGACGAAATGAGCTACGTCAAAAACCAAGTCAAACAGCAAATTTTCGACCTTGGCGCAGACGCAGAAACACTCGAATACCACTTCGTCAACCAAATGGGACTTTGTGACGAGTAATAACACTTTTCACCCGTTGAAAAAAGTGTAAAAAGTATGATAATATACTAAACAGCACGCAGTGGCATTATATGCTGTTGCCTAAAATAATTATTAAAGGAAATACATGGCTACAAAAGAAGAAGACCTATCTATGTATAGGAACATTGGTATTATCGCGCACATCGATGCTGGTAAAACCACTACTTCCGAGGCGATTCTTTATCGTACCGGTCTTAAGCACAAAATCGATCTCGTCAAAGGCGATACCGGTGGTGCTACAACCGACTGGATGGAGCAGGAAAAGGAGCGCGGTATTACAATTACTTCCGCAGCTGTCACTGCCCACTGGAAGGGTCACAAAATTAACATTATCGATACCCCAGGACACATCGACTTTACCGCTGAGGTCGAACGCTCTCTACGCGTTCTCGACGGTGCAGTCGTAGTCTTCGATGGTAAGATGGGCGTTGAAGCTCAGTCTGAAACCGTTTGGCGCCAGGCAGACAAATATGGCGTTCCACGCATCTGCTTCGTCAACAAAATCAACCAGATCGGTGGTGATTTCTACAAATCCCTCGATTCTATCCGCAAGCGCCTAAGCAAGAACGCATTCGCAATCCACCTACCAATCGGCTTCGAAAAGGATATCTGCGGTGTTGTCGACCTTCTAGATATGAAGGCTTACACCTACAAGGAATATGCTGATCACGAGCTTACTGTCGGCGAAATCCCAGCAGATATGCTAGACAAAGCAAAGCAGTATCGCTCTATGCTTGTCGAGGAAGCTGTTCAAGCTGACGAAGAACTTATGAACAAGTTCTTTGAAGAAGGCGAAGAAGCTATCTCCGTTGATGAACTTAAGCGTGCTTTGCGTAAGCGCGTTATCGATGGTCAGTTCTACCTAGTTACCGGTGGTGATGGCCGTGGCGTTATCGTTGAGAAGGTTCTTGACCTTGTTGCTGACTTCTTGCCAGCTCCAACAGACATCCCAGCAATTCTTGGTAAGAACCCTAAGACTGGTGAAGATATCGTTCGTCACAGTGACGCAAATGAGCCTCTAACCGCTCTGGCATTCAAGATTGCAACTGACCCATTCGTAGGTAAGCTAATCTTCGTCCGTGTTTACTCTGGTAAGCTTGCTGCTGGTAGCTACATTCTTAACGCTACAACTGGCAACAAGGAACGTGTCGGTCGTCTAGTCCGTATGTTCGCAGATAAGCGCGAAGATATTCAGGAAATCGGCGCTGGCGATATCGCTGCAGTCGTAGGTCTAAAAGACACTACAACTGGTACAACTCTTTGCGATCCAGCACACCCAATTCACCTGGAATCTATCGAATTCCCAGAACCACCAGTATCCATCGCTGTTGAGCCAAAGTCTAAGGCAGATCAGGAAAAGATGGGTATCGGTCTTGGTAAGCTAGCAGAAGAAGACCCAACCTTCAAGGTTCATACCGACGAAGAAACTGGCCAGACAATCATTTCTGGTATGGGCGAGCTTCACCTAGATATTATTATCGACCGCCTAAAGCGCGAATTTAACGTTGAATGTAACACTGGCGAGCCTCAGGTTGCTTACCGCGAAACTATTCGTGGCACAGCTGAAGGTCACGGCTTCCACAAGAAGCAGTCCGGTGGTCGCGGTCAGTACGGTGACGTTTGGGTTAAGTTTGAGCCAAACGAGCCAGGTAAAGGCTTCGAATTCATCGATCAGATTAAGGGCGGTGTCGTTCCTCAGGAATACCGCAAACCAACCATGGAAGGTATCGAAGAAACTCTTACTGGTGGTGTTATCGCTGGTTACCCAGTACTCGACGTTAAGGCAACCCTCTATGATGGTAGCTACCACGATGTCGACTCTAGCGAACTAGCCTTCCACCTTGCAGGTGTTCTCGCTACTCGCGAAGGTATCAAGAAAGCTAACCCAGTTCTTCTTGAGCCAGTCATGAAGATCGAAATCACAACTCCAGAAGACTTCATGGGTGACGTTATCGGCGACTTGAACTCTCGCCGTGGTCGCATCGATGAGATGGAAGATCGTGAAAACGGTATCAAGATTATCAAGGGCTTCGTCCCACTAGCAAACATGTTTGGTTACACTTCCGACCTACGTGGTATGTCCCAGGGTCGCGCAGCTTCTACAATGGAGCTACACGGTTACGAAGAGGTTCCACCGAACATCGCTAACGAAATTATCGAGAAGCGCAACAGCAAATAATTTCTACTAAAAGATCCGCTCCGAAAGGGGCGGATTTTTGTTTGCAATGCCAACATCAAAATAGTAGAATACTAAAATAGCTCAAAAATTTTGGGCTCGATTTTTATTAGAAGGAGTGAGAAATCTTGAGAAAGATCAGATTTGGCTTCGACGAACAAAGGCACTACAGCTTCATATACAACGGAAGCGATTACGAAGTGTCTCTTGTATCAGTCGAGAATGCGCCAATCTTTCAGGGAATCAATATTCCTGCAAATTATTTCATCCGCATCCGCAAAGAAGAGGATAATGGCTTAGTCCAGACAGAGTACTATATCCACAGACACTACGGCAAGACCGAACCTAGCTACTTTTGCCTAGGGCCTGGAGACTACATTATGCTCCAGACCTACCGCGATGACTACGACTCTGCCTATGGCATTCTTTATGCAAAAATCCCTAAGGACATAAACGATTATGCCCTCAGGGTGTCGCAAGAGATGTCGCTCGGAGGAATCGTCACAAACTTTGGTATTCGTTCCGTAAACGACCTTACAAATCGTGGCAAAATCAACTGTCGCAGACTATTTAAGCTCAAAAACGGCGAGTTTGTACTTGATTTAAAGTCCCAAAAGAATCAAATCTACTACGAGTTTTTCAAACAGACAATCTATAACTTTATTGACCTTACAAGGTATTGCTACGCACAGCCAAAGATTGCTGACGAACGTATCCTACCATGCAAGACCGAAAGATGCGTAATAAAAGAAACCCGTGCCAAAATGCAGCCATCGAACAAATACTATAAAGCAAACTTCGTAAACGAGTTCACAGCAGACAATCCTCAGTTTATCGAGGAAGCACTTTCCGCAAAAGAGCACGATTATACTATCGTAACAATAGGCAGTAGAATCCTCGGTGACCTCGAAGATAGTCAGCTTGATTGCTATATCTTCAAAGAAAGCAGAAATAGGGCGTATAAAATCGCCTACCACGATAGCATCCAGTTTATACATCTGATGGGCTATAGCTATCATATCCGCTTCCAGGCGAATATTTTAGGCAGAACACCTAAGGTAGTAGTCTTTAAAGAGAGCAGAGAGATCTACGAAGCAGAGCTCGGAGACAAAGATCTCGAGACCGAAATCAAAGAGTTAGGCGAAGACAAAAAGAAAGAAATAATCGCCACTCTCAAAATCACTTAACTTCTATTCACGCCGCTCCAACAGGGGCGGATTTTTTAGAGCTCCATTTTCTGCCACACCACATATAATTGAAATGTCAAACTATCAGGAGTATAATACAAGCATTCCTTTTTCAAAAAGAAGCTTATGAAAGGAGTGATTTCAATGAAAAAGGTATTGCACTTTATCTTCGATTTTTTAAAGCTTTACGTCCTCATGGCACTGATTCTTGCCTTGGTGATTTTCGTCGCAAAAGGCACCCAGTTCCTCGGAACCGATAACTCGGTTCAAGCTATCATCGAAGCTATTACGCCAGCAGAATTATTCTTTGCGCCATTCGGCATTGCATTCACACTCGCAATAACAATCGCCGATCGCGAAAAACAGAAAAACGACAAAGAATACGCCAAGAAAAGTTTCATGCGCAGATGCTTCCAGTTCGAAGATGACGACGATAATGGACTAGGCTAAAATCCTCATGCGCCCTTAACTAGGGCGCTTTTTATTTGCAAAACTACAGATATTATTTTAAAATATCTTGCATAGCTCACCCAGTGAGCTCGATTTTTACTACTAAGGAGAGTGATCAAAAGTGAAAAAGCTCAAGATGTGGCTTAAACTGGGCCAGACAACAAGCTTTATCCACAACGGCAATACTTACGATATTGACGTTCTGCCCCATGACGAAGTACCGGTCCTTAAAGGCTGGAATCTCCCCGCCGAATACATCATTCGCATCCGCAAAAAGACCAAGTATATGAGCCTCGAAACTGTCACAGATTACTTTGTATTCCATATGTACGGCAAGCGCGGCTCAGACTACTTCCAGATCGGCAAAGACGAATTCCTTCGTTTTAAGCGCAGCTACGACAAGGAAGGCGTAGTTCAGCTCACAATCTTTACCTCGAAAGTTGACGAAGCCAACGGTTATGCACTGTTCATTCAGAGACAGAAGTTCGGTATCAAGGCCATCAACGACCATAAATACGAAGGCGCAGTCGATTGTGGCGAGCTGTTCTACTTTGACGGCGAAAACTTCCAGCTGAAACTCGACAGTATCGCAAACCAGATCTACTTCGAATATTTCGAAAGAAACGTGGACGCAATCATCGAAATTAATACCAACGGCAGAGGTTCTGGAGATATTAGCTCAAAAGTACTTCCGCACAAAATCACAGGCTGCACTGCAAACGCATTTGAAAAACGTTCAAGGAGCGAGCACAAGTTCTTCAACAGCAATAACGTGTGCGAGTTTGTAGACAACCCTAGCTTCGTTGAAAGCCTGCTCAAAGAATACGACGGCAAATATTACGCCATGACCATGGAGAGCAGGATTATCGGCGAGCTCAAGCTCCGTCGCATCGACAGCTATATTTTCAAGACAGATGAGTATATCGACAAAGTTCACCCGATTCGCTATCAGGAAGGCTTCCAGTTCATGCATTTTACGGACTATGCCTACCATATTAGATACGAATCTGAGCCGATGAGCAACCACGCAACGGTCAAAGTTTTCGTTAATAGCGAAATCATCATGCAAACAGAAATCGAGTACGAAGCAAACACCATCAATAAGCTCGAAAAACTTCCGCAGAAGGTTAAAAACGAAATTTCGGAAGCCATCAAAGCTCACGAATCCGCTAACTAAAATCACTCAAATTAAGCCCCGCAAACGCGGGGCCTTTTCTTGCAAATTTTGGCTTTACATAACAGATAAAATCTTATAAAATAAACGCATACATAGCTTTGGGCTGGTTTAATATTAGCGCCCAAAATTATTAAATAACAAAGGAGAAAAAACTAATATGGCAAATTTCGACCGTAGCAAGCCACATGTCAACGTCGGTACCATGGGTCACGTCGACCACGGTAAAACAACTTTGACTGCTGCTATTACTACTGTTCTCGCAAAGAAGCTTCCTTCCGAGATCAACAAGCAGGTCGCTTACGATCAGATCGATAACGCTCCAGAAGAGAAAGCTCGTGGTATCACCATCGCAACTTCTCACCAGGAATACGAATCCGAGAATCGTCACTATGCTCACGTGGACATGCCAGGCCACGCTGACTACATTAAGAACATGATTACAGGTGCTGCACAGATCGATGGTGCTATCCTCGTAGTTGCTGCTAACGATGGTCCACTTCCACAGACTCGTGAGCACGTTCTCTTGGCACACCAGGTTAACGTTCCAAAGATCATTGTTTTCTTGAACAAGATGGATCTTGCTGACCCTGATCTAGTCGAGCTCGTCGAAGAAGACGTTCGTGACCTTCTTGAAAAGAACGGTTTCGATCGTAACTGCCCAATCATCAAGGGTTCCGCTCTTGGTGCTATTGAAGGCAAAGAAGCTGACGAACAGGCTGTTATGGATCTCGTCAAGGCTATGGACGAATACTTCGAACTTCCACAGCGCGATCTTGATAAGGACTTCCTAATGCCAATCGAAGACGTCTTCTCCATCAAGGGTCGTGGTACAGTCGCTACTGGTCGTATCGAACAGGGTGTTGTCCACCTAAACGATGAAGTTGAAATCGTTGGTCTTAAGGAAACTCAGAAGTCTGTCGTTACCGGTATCGAAGCCTTCCACAAGACTCTTGACGAAGGTGAAGCTGGTGATAACGCTGGTCTTCTTCTCCGCGGTATTGAACGCGATCAGATCGAACGTGGTCAGGTTATCTGCAAGCCAGGTAGCATCACACCACACACCGAATTCGAAGGTCAGGTCTACATCCTTAAGAAGGAAGAAGGTGGCCGCCATACACCATTCCAGAATGGTTACAAGCCACAGTTCTACTTCCGCACCACCGATGTTACCGGCGAAGTCGAACTTCCAAAGGACAAGGAAATCGTTATGCCTGGCGATACTGTTACCTTCAGCGTCAAGCTTAACGCTCCAATCGCTATGAACAACAACGACCGCTTCGCTATCCGCGAAGGTGGCCGCACAGTTGGTTCTGGTGTTGTCACAAAGATTGTTAAATAATAATCTTTAGACTTAAATATCCCTCAAGCAATTGGGGGATATTTTTTGTGCTAAAATATTATTAACATAAGCAGGAAGGAATTATTTTTAATGGAACCGCAAAACAGCGGAAAAATAGATATCGAGATACCACCAAGCAGTGTCCCGAATCCTACACCAGAGCCAACGACTGCAGCTCCAAATGTAGCTCCAGCTAACGAGCCGCCAAAAATCACAGGACTCAGCAGTTCTATCTCTAAAAACAATGAAATTAGCGGCAAAGCACTCCCGCCAAGCACCGTCATCAATAAACAACCAGAACCAGTCCAGAAACCAAAGGAAACAAAAGTCCAGCTTCCTCCACCTACAGAAGAAGAGATAGAAAAATACCTCAAAAAGAAGCGAACCAAAAGAACCGCAATTACAGTCACAGTAGCCGTACTTATCTTTTTTGCGGCCGTTATGGCAACATATTTACAGTACGCATACCACCTTCGAATGGACAACAAATACTCCGACGGTTACAGTGTAAACTATCCTTATGTTATTAAGAATAATGACGGCAAATCATATATCGTAAGCAATAGCGGTAAAAAAATCAGCTCGGATTACGATCAGATTAGCGACTATTACGAAGGCTATTCCGTAGCCTGCAATAATTCCAACTGCGATATTCTAGACATTAATGGTAACAAAAGCTATTCTGGCGAAAAAATCGAATATATACCTGGAAGCCATTATTTCTTGGAACAAAAGAGCGCTAACAAATTTGGCAATCTTATAGATTCAAATGGCAAAAGCATTAGCGATGAAAAGATTATTACTCTTAAAAACTACAATAATCGAAGCTACCTACTATCAAAAAGCGCCGACGCGAAAAGCTATAGCCTTATCAATTCCGATGGCAAAAAACTAGTCAGCGGGACGACAGAAGATAAAATTATCTCCGAAAAACTAGAAATATCTTATAGCAAATTCGAGGATAAGTATTACTGTGCTGCCAGCATCCAAACACGCGGAAACGAATACGAAACAAGGCTAGTCGTCTTTAACTGCGAAAGCGGAAAACAAATTATCTCCATAGACAACATAGGCAATACCGATGAAGATAGAATAGTCTCAGACAATATCTTCAAGGCTGGGGATAATAACTATATTGTCTTCAATGACGATCTAGTACTAAAGACCGATCTAGCCGTCACACAAACAGCAAACGGCTTAATCTATGGCTTAAACCCAGAAGAAGGCTTCGAACTATTCAATCCGCGCACCAAAAACTATGTCGACGAAAACTCTCATGGCCTTATCGATGAAGGCAAATACGACATCGTACCAAACTTTGACGCCAACGATTACTTCGCCTATGCCAATTACAGAGAAAGCAAATTCGAATTCTTTGATAACGGCGGAAGCATCACGGCTTACAAAGACGGTAAGAAAAAGGACGTCAGAAACATTACCTTAGTCTTTAGCGAAGAACTATTTAATTATCTTCACTCAAAAGGCAAAGACTATGTAGTTATCCAAGACGGCGATAGACCAAAAATCTACGACATCAATAAAGGCCAAACCCTAGACCTTGGCGGAGATATCGAAAACGTCCAAAAAGACAGCAGTCTAGTCGTAATATCAACTGGCGATATCTATAAAAAGAAGATATATAACCTAATCACAGGCAAGAGCTTCGAAATCACTCTCCAAGATTATGAATATCTAACACTAGACAAAAGATATATAATGAGCGAAAAAATCGAAGAGCCAAGCGAAGGCGAGACTCCGTCCTATAGAGCTCAGAAGATTAAGTATTATAGCCAAACTGGCAAACTCCTTGCAGAAATATCATATAATATAGATGGAGAGTAATTATGACAACAGATGCAACTAACGGAATTATCTGGTCGATGGTGCCAGTATTCCTACTACTTATTGGCGTAATCGCCTATTCAATAATCACTAGGTCTAAAAGAAATAACGAAAAGCACGACACTAGAGAGAAAGATGCCTTGATTCAAGCTCAGGCTATGCTTGCGAAATATCAGCAAGAAAACAAGGATAAGGAAGAAAAGTCCGAAAATTCTAAAGAAGAAAAGACTGAAGAATCCGAAAAGCCAAAAGAAGAGTCAACAAGCAAATCCGAGAAGAAGCCAAAGAAGCTCGAAAGCAATCCTGAAAAGAAAGAAGCCGATCTCGAACCAGACATCGACACCAAGATTGACTAAGTATGCAAAAACAGTTATAATATATTCACAAATTAAAAATGTGCTGTAAACACTCATCGACACGCTGTCTTGGCGTATCTGAGATTATATAGCAAGCAGAAAGGAATTAATAAATGGCAGACAAAGCAGAAGGCCCACGCATTCGCATTCGCCTTAAGGCTTACGATCATCGCGTCATCGATCAGAGCGCAAAGCAGATCGTCGAAACAGCAATCCGCACTGGTGCAAAGGTTAGCGGTCCAGTACCTCTACCAACCAAGCGCAGCAGCTTCACAGTCGTAAAGAGCCCACACGTCTACAAGACCGGTGGTGAAGCTTTCGAAATGAAGGTTCACAAGCGCCTTATCGACGTTATCGATGCAACTCCAAAGACCATCGATGCATTGCAGAATCTATCCCTCCCAGCAGGTGTAGACGCAGAAATCAAGATGTAATAATCTTCAAAAACCGCTCGAAAGAGCGGCTTTTTGTTCGTCTAGGCCCATCAATCTCTTGACATAAACGGTTTTTTATGATAGAATGGGCAACATGTTTCGAACTTCGGAGGTTCGAGATAAATATAGTTCTTTTCAAGGAGGTATTTACCATGGAAAACAAGGTAAATGCAAATGTAAACGCAAAGGCAAATTGGGCAATTGTCCTCGCAGGCGGAAGAGGCAGTCGTCTCCCTATCGCAGGAAGCTGTCCTAAGCAGTTCGCACCGAAATTCAACGACTGCACATTCGTGCAGGATATCGTTGCAAACATCAGCAAGGCAATCAAGCCCTCCCGTATCCTCATCGTCGTTACAAACCCCGAGCAGGCCGAATACGCAACAAAACAGTTAACACCCCTGGGAGTTCCCAGTACAAATGTCGTATCCTTCGACCCCCATTATGGCTACGTAGCCGTAATGGCCATGGCTTGTGACTACGTCATGAGCATCGACCCCGACGCTACAGTCTTCATCTCACCTAGCGATCAGCATGTAGTGGGCGTAGACAAGTTCGTGGCAGACATCAACCTCTCAATGGCATATGCTCAGCAGGGCGAATCCGTTCTGCTTGGAGTAAAGGTTGCAGACGCCAACATCGTTGGCGGATGCGGGAATGCCAAGTACGACTCATCCGAATCTGGTCCCATCTACGAGATCCAGGAATTTATCGAGAAGCCTCTCAAGAAGTTCGGCGAAGAGTATGTCAAGAAAATGCTCATCGCAGATG
>JAUMYE010000086.1 GCA_030528815.1 Candidatus Saccharimonadota bacterium
TAATACAAAGTTCGAAGAAGTTTCTGAAGCTGCGGCATCGTTAAGAACAAGGTCGTCTTCTCGTCGCGCATTCCCCAGTTCATAACATCAGAGATCAGGACATCAACCCCATCGCGCGCAATCGTCACAGGCTTGTCGCAGTGCTTCATAAACTCCGCGAAAGCCACCGACGTTTCTGCATTACGGCCCAAATCACCCGCGATCAAAACCGCTTCCGCCCAGGCCAAATGCTCCCACATGTCAGCCATCGATGTTTTGCCGAAAGCGCCCGAAGCTTCAGCCTTCGCAAAATAAATCTCAGGAATTTTTGGCAACTTTCCGCGCAAAGAATCAGGGAGCAAAACACGAACCTCGCCAACGCCCATTTTGTTGGCCGTTTCCATAGCTTTTGCAGCAGCATAAAAAGCACCCTTGTTTCCGCCAATAATCAATAGCTTGCCAGCAAATCGCCTTTGCTCTGGCTGCCAAGTATCTACCTCTGGAAACAAAGCTGTTTTACTCTGTCTTTTCCAATAATCAAAATCACTCATTTTTTGTTTGCAATAAGCACTATTTTATTCTTCTTCCGAAATATCGGCAAGTTCGTCCGTTTCGGAAGATTCGCTTATTTTATCGGCCTCAATCGCCGAAGCACCAAGCATCCTTAGATGCGCCCTGTAATCAGGTTCAGCCTCCTCGGAAGAAGTATTTAGAATCGCTCTTAAACCCTCGTCATATTCTATCATTACTGGGCAATGATCCGAGCCAAGCACTTCGTCCAAGATATCCGCCGCTTTAATTCTCTCGCGCAAGATTTCAGAAGCTAGGAAGTAATCAATACGCCACCCAACATTATTCTGACGAGCGCCCCCACGATAAGACCACCAGGAATACTTTCTCTCTAGTGGATGAAACATCCTGTAAGTATCAATTAGGCCCGAATTAAGATAATTCGTCATACCCTGTCGCTCTTCGTCCGTAAAACCAGCATGACCAACATTCTGTTTTGGACGCGCCAAGTCAATTTCTTCGTGCGCAACATTAAAATCACCACAAATAATCACTGGCTTCGTCTGCTCAAGCGTCTTGATATATTCCAAAAGCGCTGGATCCCAAATCTGTTCGCGATATTTCAAGCGCTCTAGTCCATCCTTGGCATTTGGGACATAAGTATTGATTAGATAGAACTGTTCAAATTCCGCTGTCAAAACACGGCCCTCAGTTCTTGCATCGCCATAGCCATCTTCCCAACCAGGATTATCGTTCTGTTCAGAGAAAAATCCCTCACGCGTAGCAATAGGCTCAATACGAGTAAAAATCGCTGTACCAGAATAGCCGGCGCGCTCAGCCGAATTCCAAATCTCGATATAATCTGGCAGATCAACCTCGGCCTGGCCTTGTTTGGCTTTTGTTTCCTGGAGACACAAAATATCTGGATTATACTTTGCCAAGAAATCCTGCAAAGCACCTTTTTTCAAAACCGCCCTAAGACCATTCACATTCCAGGAAAAAATTTTCATACCTTCATTATATCGCACAAGCTTGAGACTTAAGCGGAAATATACTACAATAACTCCCATCCGTAAGCAGACGCACTTTTCCAGATTAGAAAGGAGATAAACGATGAAACCTAGAATCCATCATTTTCTCAAATCAGAAGCAAACATCCTTGATACTTTCACTATCGTGAGCGATCAATATGGCCATACTGCCGGGATCTCGATTATCCTTCAGGATTTCGTAGAAGCCTACAAGAAAGGCAAGCCACTAAAACCTCGCTATCATCTGCATAAAGAATACCCCTGTACGCTTCACGGAGTTGCAGGCAATTTCAAGTCAGATACACACGATTTTGGCACTATCCGCATGATTCAGGGCGCCCTAGACGAAGACGAAAACTTCTATATCCGCCTCGAAACCGAAAAGGGGTTTTATCTGATCAAATACTAATCTCAATACTCCCGCACATCACAGCGGGAGTTTTTCTTGACTTTTACTCAGATTATATTACAATTTTTAAATCGACCGGTTTAACCTCGTGCACCTTTATACTATCGTTCTTCCCTCCCGGTCAGAAAGGATACGAAATGTCCAAGAGTTACTTTTTAATCGCTGGAGCCGTTATTGCTGGCGCCTGCGCTACTGCTGGCTTAATCGCCATGCAGTACACAGACAAACGCAAAGACCTTATTGATGAGCTGCTTGATCTTCGTGATGATCTCGAGCTCGACTGCGACATTATCAATAGCGCCACCAGCGACTCCCCCAAGGAAATAACCACACCTGAAGACAAAAAGTACAACGAAATCGTACAGGAAGGCATCCGCTTTACCAATGCAACCTTCCCGCTTCACCAGAAGATTACAGAGCTGATCCCCAAGCTTTCTAATCACCACCTCGAAGCATTTATCGATTCATTCAAGACTGCAATCGCTCATGCCGAAAGCACCATTATGGCAATCGACGTCGCCCGTGAAGACATGCAGACATCTCATGCCTAATCCCTAGCTTACCCACCGAACGATAGTATTAGTAAAGCCCCGTGATAAACGGGGCTTTTATCTTGCCAAAATACATAATGCTATAATAAAGATATGAAACAATCGCCAAAACTCAAGCAAGCTATCGATATAGCCACCAAGGCTCACGAGGGCCAGCTTCGCAAGACTGGCGAACCTTACATTATTCATCCTCTTGCTGTCATGAAAATCCTTCAAGAATGGGGCATGGATGAAGATACTGTTATTGCTGGCGTTCTTCACGATACCGTCGAGGATACCGAGCTAACCCTCAAAGAAATCGAGGATACTTTTGGCAAAGATGTTGCTTTTCTTGTTAACGGCGTCACAAAACTTGGCAAAGCCCGCAAAGGCATGCGCGATCTTGACGATTATCTTCCAGAAACCAGTAGCAACTTGCTAAAGCTTCTCATCGCTACCGGACAAGACGTTCGCGTCCTAATTATCAAACTCGCCGACCGCCTACACAATCTACGCACTCTATCCGCTATGCCGCCACAAAAGCAGCAAAAGATTGCTCGCGAATCACTCGAGGTCTTTGCTCCGCTTGCCGACCGTCTACAGATGGGTCACGTCCGTGTCGAGATTGAGGAAACCAGCTTCTACTACCTAGACAGGCTTCGCTACGACTTCCTCAAAAACCTCACTGCTGAGCGCCTCAAAGCTGCCGATAGCAAGTTAAAATCCGCAAAACAAGCCGTCGAAGACGCTCTCAAAAAAGAAGGCATCAAATACGAATGCGATGGCCGTATCAAATCTATTTACTCCTTACATAAAAAACTTGCCAAATACAATCAGGACATTAACCGCATCTACGACCTTATTGCGCTCCGCTTTATCGTCGAAGATGTCACTACCTGCTATCTTGTTCTTGGCATTATCCATTCCCTATTCAAGCCAATGGATGGCCGTAT
>JAUMYE010000016.1:0-12729 GCA_030528815.1 Candidatus Saccharimonadota bacterium
ATTCAAGTCAATCCGGTGCCGTTTTGTATTCTAGATGAAGCGGAAGCGGCTTTAAAGATCGTCGACCTAAGCCACCTGTCGGACGGGTTAATTATGCCATAACAGGGGTAAAATCGCAAGCGTAGCGCTTTGGATTTTGATATAAAAAATGCGAAAAATATTAATAAAAATCGTTGTAGAAAATACCGAAGATTTGCTAGAATAGTAATCAGTTAAGGAGGTAAATGTTAGACATTTTCGTAACGAGCCGGGTGCGTCGTAAGATTATTGTTGTGTTCGCTAAGTATCCAGATTTTAAGACCCATGTACGTGGCTTGTCGAAGCTCATCAAGGAGGATCCTGGAAATATTCAGCGTGAGCTCAAACGTTTAGCAAAAGGTGGATTTTTGACTGTTACCAAGAAAGGTAACACGAGTATTTATCAGACAAACAAACAGTTCCCAATTCTGAAAGAGCTTCAGAGTATTGTGATTAAGGATCAGCAAAGCAGCAGTAAAGCTAGTAGCAAAATCATTAATTAGTTGATTTCATATCTATAAAACCGGCATGAGTGAAATTTTTGCGCAAATTTTGAAGGATCGAGGATTAGATGAGGATTTTTTGTATCCAAAGTACGAGAACCTCTTTGATCCTTTTGAGATGATTGGGATTGAGAAGGCTGTCGAGCGTATTGAGCAGGCGAAAGACAATAACGAGAAGGTACTGATTTTTGGCGATTACGATGTCGATGGTGTGACTTCTTCGACGGTGCTCCATACGGCTCTGATTGATTTTGGTATTAAAGAGGTGGATGTGATTTTGCCGAACCGTTTTACGGATGGCTACGGTATGAAAGATAGTGCTATTGAGAAGATTCAGGCTTCTGGCGCTACTTTGGTGATTACCGTAGATAATGGTTCTGGTTCGGGCGATACCATCCAGAAACTAAAAGATTTGGGGATTGAGACAATCGTGACGGACCATCACGAGATTCCGCATAAGCCAGAGGCGGCGGTTACGGTTGTTAATCCGCATCTTCCAGGTGAGAAGTATGGTCTAAGGATGGCGGGTGTTGGTGTGGCCTTTACGCTTGCTAGGGCGCTGAATATGCGGAAGAATGGTGGGACTTGTGATGGCCAAGAAAAGTGGTTGCTCGATTTGGTGACGCTTGGCACGATTTGCGATTCGATGGTGCTTCGTGATGAGAACCGCATTTATTCTTATTTTGGCATGAAGGTGTTTCCGAAGACGCGCCGCAGGGGCATCAAGGAGCTCGCCAAGAAGGCTGGTTCGAAGCTCGAAGAAGTAGATAGTAGGATGATTGGCTTTCAACTTGGGCCAAGAATTAATGCAGCTGGGCGTATGAAGAGTGCAGATTTGGCCTTGAAGCTAATGATGACGGATAAGCGCTCTGAGGCGATTACTTTAGCCGAAGAGCTCGACGATCTTAACGCTGAGCGCAAGAAGGAACAGGATTCTGCGATTCGTGAGGCGACAGAGCAAGTTGATGAGAATGATAAGGTAATTGTGGTTCATGGTGAATGGCACGAAGGTATCGTGGGGATTGTTGCTGGTAGGCTAGTTGAGCTATACAAGAAGCCGACGCTTGTTCTTGCCGAGGTAGATAATGGAGTGCTAAAGGGTAGTGGTCGTAGCTTTGGTGATTTCTCGCTGGCCGAGGCGATGCAGAATATGCCAGAAGGGTTACTGCTCTCTGGCGGTGGCCATGCTGGGGCCTGTGGTCTAAGTATTAAGGCGGAAGATTTTGATACTTTTAAAACAGAGATAAATGAGTATTATGACGGGCTTGGCCTGATTGCTCAGGAGAGGTTCCTTCGCCAGACGAGTGACGTGATCCTAGGAGATTTCTCGAAATTGGAACTTGAACTATATGATGAGATTCAGCTACTCGAGCCATTTGGTGAGGGGAATCAGGAGCCAATCTTTGAGATTACGGGCAAAATCAAGAACGTACGCGTGCTCAAAGAGCAACATTTGGCGCTTACGGTGGCGGATAGTCATGGCAACGAAATGAAGATGATGGCTTTCTATGCGCCAGAGGATTGGCTGAATGTTGGGACAGGGGAGCATATCTTGGTGCAGTTTACGCTCATGAAGAATGAATGGCGTGGAAATGTTAAGCTTGAAGCTAATCTAATAAGCCTTGAAAGAATTTCTTAGATATGGTAAAATTTAGCCAATATGATTAAAGTAACCCGTAAAGATGAGAAAGAAGCGAACGAAAACATCATTCGTCGTTTCAATCGCAAGGTTCTTCAGAGTGGCGTAATGGCTACTGCGAAGGAAAATATGCGCTTCTCTAAGCCAATTTCCAAGCGCGAACGCCGTTTGAAAGCTATTTTGCGTGATAAGCGCAAAGCTGAAAAAGCCGAACGTATGAAGTTAGGCCTTAAATAAGAGACATAAAATACCCCGCGGTTCGGGGTATTTTTGCGCGTAAAGAAACACGATATAATTTATTTGAAAATATTAAAGGAGAAAAATGATAATATTCTTTGGCCCAGCAGGCAGTGGTAAAAGTTTGCAGGGGCAAAAACTGGCCGAAAAACATAACTGGAAATGGATGTCCATTGGCCAGATGCTTCGCGATCGTAAAGATCCTGAGCTTGAAGAGATTATGAAGAAGGGCGAGCTCGTTCCTGATGAACTAGTCGTCGAAATGATGCATGATGCTGTTGTTAAGGCCGACGAAGCCGGTTTTAACGCTATTCTTGATGGTTATCCACGCGATGAATGGCAGGCTAAGTGGGTTGTAGATAATGGTGATACAAAGTATCTCGATGGTGCAATTATCTTTGATGTGCCTCACGAAGAACTAAAGAAGCGCTTGTCTTTGCGTGCTCGTGAAGATGATACTGATGAAGCTATCGAACAGCGCTGGGCAATCTTTGATCGCACAATCAAGGTTATGTCTGAAATGTTATCTGAAAAAGGTGTAAAGATTGCGCATATCGATGGCGTTGGCGAGATTGAAGAAATCTCTAAGCGTATCGAGAAGCAGCTTGCTGAGTGGAAGGTAATTGATTAATGGATTACGACAAAATTAATGCCATGCGCGAAGGCGGCAAAATCATGGCGCAGATTTTCAAAGAGCTTCGTGAGTATACCAAGCCTGGAATGACGGGCAAAGAAGTTGATAAATGGGTAGAAAAGAAGATTCTTGAATATGGCGCAGGTATTGCCTATTATGAGCCAGAAGTAGATTTTCCAGGTTCTATCTGTATTTCGGTTAACGACGAGCTTATTCATGGTATTCCGAAAGATGTTGTATTTGAAGAAGGTGATAAGGTGTCTTATGATCTTGTTATCAAATACAAAGGCTATTATGTCGACTCGGCCTTTACAATGATTCTTGGCAAGCCAACAGCAGCCCAGAAGCATCTTCTAAGCTTTACCGAATCTTCGCTTTATGAAGGCATTGAGCAGGTTCGCCCAGGCGCTAAGCTTGGCGATATCGGCTTTGCCGTAGAGAAGACCTTGAAGAAGGGTAAGCTTGGTGTAATTAAGAATTATGTCGGTCATGGTATCGGTAAAAAGATGCACATGGAGCCAGAGGTGCCTAACTTCGGTAAGAAGGGCCATGGTTACACTTTGAAGCCTGGTGATACGATTTGTATCGAGCCAATGTCTAGCCTTGGTAAGCCAGATACGGTTGTCGTAGAAGGCGACGATGGCTGGACGGTATGCTTGAAAGATGGTTCGCTTGGCTGTCATTTCGAGCACACGGTTCTTGTTACGGAAGACGGCTACGAAATTATTACTCAGCTTTAATTTGAGAAAATACACCTGTTTTATAGGGCAGGTGTATTTTTATTTGCTTTGTGCTTATGCTACAATATAGGGTATGGAAGAAAGAGCGCGCTTTGCAGTTGGTATCGATTTTGGCTCGAATAAAATCCGAGCAGTTATTGGTCGTAAAGTAAATGACGAAGTCACGATTGTTGGCTTTGGTGAGGCGAATTCCGAGGGCATTCGTCGTGGTGCTATTTCTGATCTTCAATCTCCGATTGAGCCACTCAATATCTGTCTTCATAAACTAGAGAATATGAGCGGTATCAATATTTCTGGTGCTAGCGTCAGTATCAACACGAACAGTATTGCTAGCACAAAGGTAGATGGTACGGTCACGAATGTCGATGGTTCGATGGGTCGTGGTATCGATGATAATGTGATTGAGCGCCTCAATCAGACCGCTATCGAGGGGCGTGTACCAAAAAATAGAACAACGCTCAGCTTGATTCCTTTTGAATATATCTTGGACAACCAGGGTGGTATTCGTAATCCTTATGGCATGATTGGTACGCGTTTGGAGATTCGTGCGAACGTGATTTCTGCGCTTACGCCAGATGTAGAGAACTTGAATCAGCTTTGTATCGGTGCTGGTAACCTTGCAATGCATGAGGTTGTTCCGGCGGCAGAGGCTGCGGCTACGGCGATTATTACGAATCGTCAGAGAGAAAACGGTATTGGTGTTGTAAACTTCGGTGGCGCAACGACCAGTATTGCGATTTATGACGAGGGTGAACTTCAGTATACGTCTGTTATTCCGATGGGTAGCAATGATATTACGCGCGATCTTGCTACGATTTTGGCCGCAACGCCAGATTTGGCCGAAGATGTTAAACTTCGTCATGCTGATGGCCAGTTCAAAGATGGTAAAGATGTTACTTTGACGCATGGTCGTGATCAGTACGTTTTCTCACGTAGCGAGATTAACGAGGTTGTTGAGGCTCGTCTTGATGAAATCTTTGAAGAAGTTCACAACCGCTTGACTACTTCTGGTTATGATAAGCGCTTGCCAGAGGGTTTGATTCTAACCGGCGGTGGTGCAAAGATGCGTAATTTGGATCTTTATGTTCGTTCAAAGCTTAGTATGGCTGTCCGTATGGGCGAGGTGCTTCCAGGTATTACGGCAACAGATAAGAATATCTTGAAATCTGATTATACGACTGCGATTGGCCTTATGCTTCGTGATATGGAGGCTAGGGAATACAATGAAAACAGTCGCCGTTCACGCAAACGCCACAAAAATAGTGGTAGTGGCGGAAATATCTTCTCAAAGTTTATGGGATTCTTCCATTAATATTTTCGTATCTGTTTTCTTGCCGTCTAGCAAAAAAATTGTACAGATGTTATATTAGATAAAGAATTGGAAAGTAGGAGTAAAAACAAATGCCCGAGGTAAAACCTAACGATATAGATAGTGAAGCAAAAATTAAGGTTGTTGGTGTCGGTGGCGCCGGCGGCCATGCAATCGATCGCATGCGCGAGGTTGGTCTTTCTGGTGTTGAACTTATTGCAGTAAATACTGATGCTCAGCAGCTTCGCAGTACAAAGGCAGACGTGAAGGTTCCTCTACATATGGACTCCACAAAGGGTCTTGGTGCTGGTGCCGATCCTGCTAAGGGCGAAAAGGCTGCAGATGAAAGTCGCGAAGATATCAAGAAGGCTCTCGAAGGCGCAGATATGGTCTTCGTTACCTTTGGTGCCGGTGGTGGTACTGGTTCTGGTGCAGGTTATATCGTTGCAGAAGAAGCTCGCAAGCTTGGTATCCTTACCGTAGGCGTCGTTACAAAGCCATTCTCGATTGAGGGTAAAGTTCGTAAGCGCAATGCAGATTGGGCTATTGAACATATGGCTCGCAGCGTTGATGCTCTTATTACTATTCCAAATGATCGCCTAATGGAAGTTGTTGATGTTAATATTCCTTGGCGTGAATCTCTACGTATTGCTGACGATGTTCTTCGCCAGGGTGTTCAGGGCGTTTCCGAAATCATTACCGAAGAGCACGATATTAACCTAGACTTTGCCGATGTCTGCGCAATTATCAAGGATGCAGGTTCTGCACTTATGGGTATTGGCCGTGCATCTGGCGAAAACCGTGCCGCAATCGCAGCTCAGCAGGCTATCGAATCTCCACTCCTAGAGGTTTCCATCGATGGTGCTCGCGGTGTTCTATATCTTGTATCTGGCCCAGAAAACGTTTCTATGGCCGAAGTTCAGGAAGCTGGTGCAGTTATTACTGCAAATGTTAGCGAAGACGCAAACATTATCATGGGTTGGAGTGTTCGCCCAGAACTAGAAGACGAAATCATGGTTACTGTTATTGCAACCGGTTTCGATTCTGAATATTACAATAGCGATCCACGCGCACAATCTGTTATTAATCCAGTTGCAGAGCCAGAAGTTCAGGCCGCTCCAGTAGCAATGCCGGTAGCAGAACCAGAACCAGTTGCTCCTGTTGCTGAACCAGAACCAGTTGTTGAGCCACAGCAGCCAATGGGTAGTGAAGAGTTTACCTCTACAACTACAACAAACATGTGGAACTCTGGCGTATTTGGTTCCCAGGCTGATGATGATAACGATTTGCCAGCAATTCTTCGCCGCCACAAGAGAAACAAGAATAATTAAGGAGTAAGAGGCGATGAGCCATCTGAAAATTGGTGAAAGCAAAGTTATTGAAAGCCGCGAATCTCAAGACGGCACAATGATTCGTCGCCGCCGCGTATCTTTGGATGGGAAGCATCGTTTTACGACTTATGAGCGCATTGAGCGCCCAGGAATGATGGTTAAGAAGCGTAGTGGTAGCCGTGAAGCGTTTAACCGCGAAAAAATGGCTGGATCAGTACGTAGCAGCGTTGGTAAATACTTCGAGAGCGATCTTGACGTTCAGGACGTAATTGATAGGGTAGAAGAAGCTATCTATGCGCTCGGAAAGGATGAAGTGCCTTCTAGTGCAATTGGTGAGACTATCCTTGAGGTTTTGTCCGATACAAACGAGATGGCTTATGTCCGTTTTGTAAGCGTATTCCGCGAGTTTAAGACTTTAGATGAACTTGAAAACTGTATTGCAGAACAGCGCGCAAAGATGAATGCTCGCCGTGCAAGTCAGGGTGATAATAAGAATATTAAGAGGAAATAAAGAAAATGAGGGTGGTAATTGTTTGGCGCGAAGCGTCAGATTATGGTCGTTCGGTACGTGAGTGGCTACACGATGTAGAAGTAAGAATGGGTTATGTTCCAGAAACAATCAATCCAGACGAACCTTCAGGTGTTAGCTTTTGTAAAGCCTATGATGTAGTCGAATATCCATCAATCTTGGCATTAGATAGCCAGGGAAGACTGCTACAGATGTGGCGTGGTAAACAACTACCACAGATCGACGACGTAGCGTACTATATGATACAGCAATAAAATAGAGCCTTAGGGGGGGGCTCTATTTTTTATCTTTCGTAGCCGAGTTTTTTGATGGCAGCTTCGATAGCTTCGTAATCTGGGCATTTATCTTTGTCTAGACTATCTACAGGTACGTATTCTGTGCCTTCTGGGGCTTGCTTGCAGGAAGCGAAGAAGTATTTAGTAGAAGGGGTTTCGTAGAAAGATAGACCGATATCAAAAGTGTTTTCTTGTGTCTTTTCTGGGCATTCAAAATTAGAGTCGAGAAGTACGGCGATTTTTTGTTTTTTGCCTAGTTCTGGATCAAAATCCACCTTGGCTACGAATAATTTTTCCATGGTTTGATGGTACAAAGAAAAGCTCCTCTTGTAAAGGGGAGCTTTTGGGTGAAAAGTGGATGTGTGGATGGGATTACCATTTGTTACGGCCGTCGTTGTTACGACCCTTGGTATCGTGGACTTTTCTGGAGTCCTGACCCTTGGAGTCGCGTCCCTGGCCGGAACGGTGCTGTGCGTTGTTGCGGTTGCGGGTGCATTTCCAGCAATAGCAATCCTTTTTCTTGAGTCCTGTTTCGGAGCAAATATTACTGCTCGCCATAAACAATCACTTCTTTCTTGAAAGATCTATACCAAAAGGTATGGATTAGATTCTAACTAATAATGTAGGGAAATGTCAAATGCTTATGCTTGCAAAAATGTTCAGAGCGAATAAAAAAGTTGCAAATAATAAAAACGTGATATAATTTAGCTATAAAAGCGTTAGAGTGGCCATCAACCACGAGCTGACAGAAGAAAGAGGTGTTGTCTCGAGTAGAACTGTCCGTAAGCCCGCGTGAGAGGAGAAATAAGTGCCGAGTATATCAATTGTCGTAAAGCCCTAAGGGGTGGCATGGAGATTGAAGAATCGGAAATTGGATGGTACCGCTCAGGTAGTATCACGAATTTATGCGTGTATGAAATGAGTTCCAATGAAAGTTGGAAATTTTTTATGCAAAAAGCATAGGAAGTTTCGAGCATTCAAAAAAGTACTAAAGCAAAAAGAAAGGAATGTGCATGAAGTACAAATATGGCGAACGCCGACGTGCGAGTGAGTACGAAAAAGCACTTGTCGATTGGTGGAAGAAAAATAAGACTTTCGAAAAATCGATCGAACAACGCGACGTTGACGATTCTTATGTCTTTTATGATGGGCCTCCATTTATTACTGGTTTGCCACATCACGGTACCTTGCTATCTAGCGTTGTGAAGGATGCTGTTCCACGTTTCTGGACAATGAACGGTAAGCGTGTTGAGCGCCGCTGGGGTTGGGACTGCCATGGTCTTCCAGCAGAAAACTTCGTCGAGAAGCAGATGGGTATTACCGATCGCCGCGATATCGGAACAAAGATTTCGCTTGAGGATTATATTACGACTGCTCGCAAGTCGATGGTGGCTAATTCTGAAGCTTGGCGTGGCACGATTGAGCGTGTTGGTCGTTGGGTAGATATGGATAACTGCTACCGCACCATGAATAAAGACTTCATGGAGTCGGTATGGTGGGCGTTCAAGACACTTTACGAAAAAGGCAAGATTTATGAAGGCGAAAAGGTCTTGATGTATGATACGAAGTTCGCAACACCTGTTTCTAAAGCAGAAGTTACTATGGATAACGATGCTTACCAGACAGTTACTGATCCGAGCGCATACGTAAAGTTTAAGCTAAAAGACAGCGA
This sequence comes from Candidatus Saccharimonadota bacterium, assembly GCA_030528815.1. GTDB lineage: Bacteria > Patescibacteriota > Saccharimonadia > Saccharimonadales > Saccharimonadaceae > UBA2834. Next base: position 8,888 of record JAUMYE010000016.1, read on the forward strand.
CGAATATATGCTTGCTTGGACGACGACTCCTTGGACCTTGCCAGCAAACATGGCACTCGTAGTAAGCGAAAAGCTAGATTACGGTGTTTATGATGTTGATGGCGCTAAGCTAATCGTTGCCGAGACTGCCGCTAAGAAGCTATTTGGCGAAGACGCAAAAGCAGAGAAAGTATATCATGGCGCGCAATTAGTCGACAGAGAATACGAACCATTGTTCGAAGATGTGGACGGAATTATATCACAGAGTGCATACACCTTTAAGGTGTTCTCGGGTGATTACGTTACCGCAGAAGAGGGTACTGGTATCGTTCATACGGCCCCTGCTTATGGTGAAGACGACTTTAAGATTGGTAAAGAGAAGAAAATTCCAGTTCGTCATGTAATTAATGATAACGGTTATTACTTCCCAGAGTGGGCCGAAGCACTTCATAAGCTCGGTGTCCGTGATACCGACGAAAACGGTATCGAGGTCTGGTCTGGCAATAAGTTTATTGCCAAGTGTCTCGAAGCCGAAGGTGTTATTTGGAAGATTTAATATATCAAGCACTAATATCCATTTAACCCTCGCAGCAAACAGCGTATTATGTATCGCGCTATCCCAAGCTGGTTCTTTGATATTGAAGGTAGTAAACCTTTGATGCTAGAGAAGAACGAAGGTATTAACTGGTTCCCAGAACATTTGAAGCATGGTCGTTTCGAGAAGAATATCCAGGCTGCTCCAGATTGGAACCTCTCTCGTGATCGCTTCTGGGCAACTGCTATGCCAGTATGGAAAGGTGATAAGGGTACCGTTAAGGTAGTTGGTTCTTATGATGAACTTTATGAACTATCTGGCGTTCGCCTAGAAGATTACCATCGCCCATGGGTAGATTCGATTGAGTTCGATATCGATGGCGAGCATTTCAAGCGTGTAGATAAGGTTTTGGACTGCTGGTTCGAATCTGGTTCGATGCCATTTGCTCAGCTTCATTATCCATTCGAGAACAAAGAGAAGTTCGAGAAGAATTACCCAGCTGACTTTATCGTAGAATATATCGGTCAGGTTCGTGCATGGTTCTATTATGTACATGCACTAAATACGGCACTCTTTTGCGATAAGGCCTTCAAGAATGTTATTACGACTGGTACTTTGGCGGGTAATGATGGTCGTAAGATGAGTAAGTCGCTCGGTAACTATACTGATCCAAACGAACTCATGGACAAGTTCTCGGCCGATGCTTTGCGCTTCCAGTTACTATCTAGCCCAGTGCTTGCAGGCGAAGACTTTGCGCTTCTAGATAAGGATGTTTCTGATACGGCTCGTAAGCTTACGATGATCTGGAACGTCTATGACTTCTTTACAATGTATGCCAGCGTAGATGGTTGGGAATACGAGCCAAAGTTCGAAGAAGTTAATGGCGAAAAGAAGATTAAGCTTGAAGCTCCAGAGAAGCTCGAGAACCCACTAGATAAATGGATTGTTTCGAGACTATATCAGCTAAGGAACGAGATTGACGAGAATATGCGCGCATATAACTTGCCAAGCGCACTAGCAGAGGTATTGCCATTTATTGACGATATGTCTAACTGGTTCGTTCGCCGCAGCCGCCGCCGTTTCTACAAGAGCGAAGAGACTGAAGATAAGAACGAGGCATATGCAACTTTGCATTATGCACTTAGCTATCTAGCTCTAATCATTGCGCCATTTGTTCCGTTCCTAGCAGAGGAATTGTGGCAGAATATGGTTGGTGTATCTAGCGTACATCTTCAGGACTGGCCGGAAGCTGGCGAGATCGATGCTGTTCTTCTTGGTAAGATGGGTCGCTGCCGCGAAATCATTACGGCTGGCCTAGGCCTCAGAATGGAGCGTAACGATGAGTTTGGCCAGATTAAGGTTCGTCAGCCTCTAAGCCGCTTAAGCTATGCTGGTGAGGCTCTGGAGAGCTTCTATGAGCAAATTATTGCCGAGGAGGTCAACGTAAAGACTGTAGAAAATGGCGAAGAATTGTTCCTAGATAAGAAGCTAACGCCAGAACTAGAACGTGAAGGTTTTGTTCGTGAGTTGATTCGCTTCGTTCAGGCCGCTCGTAAGAAGGCAGGACTAAACGTCGATGATAGGATTAAGCTCGCTGTGTCTTGTGAAGTCCCAGAAGAACATCTTGAGACTTTGAAGAGCGAGGTGCTCGCTACGACCTTTGATCCAAAAGAGAACTATAGTTACGATGAAGTCATCAAGCTTGGTGGCGAGAATGTAACTATCTCGTTAGAAAAAGCCTAATAATATATAGGTACAGAATCCCCCGCAAATGGGGGATTTTTGTTGGCATGGAAATATTTTTAAGAAAAAGCAATAGGGCGGAGTAATCTTATATGTTTGACAATGAAATAAAAATGTATTGAAAATGTAGTTGACAAAATGAAATGCTTATGCTAATATAAGGACAGTTAGATAAACAAAACAAAAATCTAACAAATAAAAATAAAAACAAATCCGCTGGGTATCCGGAAAGCAAAAAGCTGAAAGGAAATAATATAAAATGGCTTCACAAAAACAATTCGCAATCCCACAAATGAGTAACTATGATGCAAAAAAGGATTTGCAGAACAACAAAGAATTAACAGAACAGGAAAAGATCGAACAGGAAGTAGAAGAGATGGGCTTCGAAGCGATCAAAGGCGAAGAGGATTATGTGAGCCCGGAAGAGGCATCGCCGGAAGCCTTAAAACGAATCAAAGCACGTAAAATTGGTGGATTCATCAATACCATTCTTGGAAAAGTTGGTGACAGCGTGCTAGAAGACTAGCTAATGTAATAAATCTATTTAAACCATAAAAAACAAATATAAAAATCTTAAACAGGAACAAGCCTATACGATAGAGAAAACAATACCAAAGTAATACAGAAAGTAATTGCCTATAAGGTAGAGTAATAAAAATAAGCCACTCAAATCAGAGTGAGCTTATTTTTGTTGTTCGGACTTTCGGAATTTTGTCGCCAATTTTGCGGCAAAATTTTTGTTTTTGAATTTGGCAATTAAAAATTGTGTTCAGCTTTGCGAATTTTTAAACCCGAATAATTCTTATTGACAGAATCAAAACGCTAGTGATAAACTTTTTGCAAAAGGTCAAAATAAAAATTAAACAAAAAGGAAAAAGATATGGCTGGACATGAATCCAAACCAGGCACCGGCGAGAACGGTGGCGGTGGTTCTCCGTATAACTGGGATGTTCTGACTAACGGTCAGAATACAGAAACATATACTGTCCCTGAAGATCAGCTTCAGGAAATGTATACTGCCGAAGAAGGCAATTGGGGCAACGACGATGACACAAGTGTTCATTTTGAAACTGTTGAAACTGAGGTTCCTGCTGAAGAAATTGCTCCAGGTGGCAACGGCGAAGAAGATGACGAGAGTGATGATAATGACGCTGAGACCGAGAACAATGCAGAAACTCTCGAAAAACAAGTTGAGGGCGTTATTGCTAATATTGGTAGATATAGACCAGCGGATATTCTGCATGCTGCGAAAGCCGCAGGTATATCGCTTCCTAGCTATAGGTTAAGCAAGCTTAAAGAGCATGGTCTAAGCGATCCAAGCGGTAACGGCTTGATGGATTTGATGCGCATTGCGGCTAACTTCTCTGAAGAGGATACAAATGCCATGAATGAGCGCCAGAAGAAGAAAGGCGAGAGTGGCGGTAAACCAAAGGAAGAAGAAACCGCAAAGCCAGCTGAGGAAGCTCCAGTACCTCCAGTAGAGACAGGAGCCGCAGAGCCAGGCGAAGAGGAAACTGCAAAGCCTACAGCAGAAGAAGAGACTGCTAAGCCGGCCGAAGAAGCTCCTGCCGAGGAAGCTTCTGCT
>JAUMYE010000016.1:12739-13980 GCA_030528815.1 Candidatus Saccharimonadota bacterium
TTCGTCAGAAGAGGCGCCTGAAGAAACCGGCGGTAATGACTCTGAAGAAGAGGGCGATAATAGCGAGGAAGGTGATGGTGATTCTGAGGAGACTGCCGAAGAAGAAGTAACAGCACCAATACCACCAGTACCAGTTCCTCCTGTTCGAGCAGAAGGGGCCTCCGAAGAAGCCGGTGACGATTCCGAGGAAGACGATGATGACTCTGAGGATGATGACGATAGTTCCGAAGAATCTGAAGAGTCAGAAGAAGAGGAAAACTCTGCTGAGACTCGCGAAAAACGTTCATTGTTCGGTGAACGCGGTAAAAAGATATTTGCTACGGTTGCTGCAATCGGTATTGGTCTCTTGGCGGCATTTGGTATCGGTAGTGCCGTAAAGAAGAATAACGACGCCAAGGCAGCTCGTGCTGCAGGTGATCGCGGTATGACTTATGGTACCGAGGTTACTGGTACGACTACGACCGAGCTAACTGATGACGACAGGGTTAGAATGGCAACTGAAGCGGCAGCCGAGAAGAATCATGAAGGCTTTAGTCACGAAGGTGGTAACTGGTCTATTGGTCTCTTCGCTGACGAAAATGGTGAAAATTCCAACCCAGAAAAGAATGGCACATACAATATTGCTCCTGCGTCTGTTCTTGAGAAGTTTAGAGCTGAAGGCTCTCTTGACACTGAGGAAGGTCAGAAAGAGTTCAAAGATACTCTTAGCCAGAGCTGGAAAGATCAGGCTGGTTCTATCGCAATGGTCGCTCGTGCAATGAGCGCTCAGGGTGGTAGCGAATTGCTCCCAGATTCTCTAAAGGGTATGTCTGGTGAACAAATGGAAGCTGCTATCGTTAAAAACGAAAATGGCGCTTACGATGATATGTGTAAAGTTCTTGACCAGATTATGGAGAACTCTACCGTCGAGAAGACTACTCTTAATGGTACCTATCATAACTTCTATATGGTAGAGTACGATGCAAACAAGCCAGCTACGAAGGATAACATCGATCTTGTCGCTTGCGAGAAGAATGAGGTTAATACCCCAGCTTACGAAATCAGTGGCACTGTTGGTGATGTTGATCTCGTACTTCTTGTTAAGGATGAATGTACCCAGATTGTCTACAGGGAGAGGATTCCAGATATTCCATATATCACAACTACGACGACTCAACCACCTACAGAGACAACTACTACAACTACGACAACCACGCCTACGGAGACTACAACTACGACACCTACAGAAACCACTACAACTC
>JAUMYE010000087.1 GCA_030528815.1 Candidatus Saccharimonadota bacterium
GACAGCCACAAAAGCTAACAACAATATCAAAGCCGCGTTTTATAAACATATAGGCCGCGTAGCGCATACTACCACGCTGAGCGAGCGTCGTAACGGTCGCTTCGTTAAGGCTATAACCAGAGCTTAGTTGTGCAGAAACAGTATAAAAATCCGCCTGTCCGTACGCAGTGTCATTTGCGATCACTTTTTCTGCCATTTTATCTCTGTAACCTTCTCTTTTTTGAATAAAAAACACCCCTGTTATTTCGGAGTGTTGCGTTTTGTGTATATTGAATTTAAATGTATCACCTAAAAAGCTCTAAAGTCAACCTTAAGCTCTTAGAAATTTCCCCTAATTGCTAACGTTTTATTGCTTGACAAATTTTGTCGCTTGTGCTATTATATTCAGGATATTCCGCTCCAGAAGCGGAATCGCATTATTATATGAGAGAGGAGGGGTCACATGGATATCATGATGACCAAATGCAGTAAACCTACGACTACCCTGCAAAAAGAGGTGGACGCAGATCTGCTGCAGCAGTTCTGGTCTAGCTTGAGATGCGAGGGCCCTGACATCTACAACGTAATTAAGTATGATGGGTCCAAAGTCACTCAAGTGGACAAAGGTTGGATGCCTCGCGGCACTGAGAGGAATTCCGACCTTCGCGAACTCGTCAAACAGGCGGAAAGATTAGATAAAAGCCTGTCCTCGAACATAAGAAAGGTAGATATCGAAAGGGAGTGTGACTTTGTCAAGCTCTCGCTTAAGTCCGACAACACCTACATGGTGTTCTGTAAATGCAGTGAAGGAATCATCGGCGTAGGTTGGCGCCTCAAGAGCGGCAACCTGAAGAAGGCAGAAATGCTCGCCGCCTTCACACTTTATTCAATCGGGCTTCTGCATCCGAAGGAAGACGAAATGCTCTGGAACATCAGTTACCGGCACCTTCCCTTCGAGCTTAAGTTCGATCTCTCACAAGCAGACAAGATCCTTGCGGATTATTTCAAAAAACTCGTAGTCTGCTAAACACCGGCCCCTCTTCGGAGGGGCCTTTCTCATGCTAATTTTTTGCGCAGAAAAACACCCCCGGCTAGGCCGGGGGCTTGAGACAACAAGGATAAACTGTGATTACGCGCAAATTTTCGCGATTAACTTGCGCGCTGTTGCCTCGTCGCTGGTTTTGATTGCTTCGGCAAGATTTGCAAGCTGTTCAGCCATAGTGCCATGGAAGCACTGACTCCAGAAGCTTAGCATCTCTGCCTTTTCAATCATGCTATCAGCGCTAGCGAGATCTTCAAGCATTCCTGCGAAGTCTGCTGCACCAAAAGCTCTGGGGAAGTTGGTCGGGCGAGATCCGAGCTGTGCCACAAGGGTCATATCCAGCTCATTGTCGTTGATTCGGTCATCATCGCCGTCCGGCTCTCTCTCAAACTCGATGGTTATCGGGTCGAGAATAAAGTGGGGCGCATAGAGCGAATCCTCGAAATCATAGGTGCCTTGGTAGAAATCAATCATACCGCAACCCTCCTTGTATAATACTCCGGATAATGCTCCGGGCGGGCTTTCTCTCCCCCTTGGGAAAGCCAGCTCGGAATAATATCTGGTCGCGATTAAGCTACAATCATATCTTTATATATGATTGCTCTATTATAGCACTTTTGCTTAATTCTGTCAATATGCAGAAAAAAATGCCCTCCTTTTACGGAGGGCTAGTTCTTGATCCTCAAGCGCTCAGATAGTTGCGCCTAAAGCGCTTCTTGCAGTGGTTGCAGAAACAGCCGGGCTTTTTTCTGACCAGGAAGTTCTTTCTTGCAAACTGTGCAAGCTCGCTTACGGATACAACCTGTTGCATAACGCATTTTTCGTCGAGGCAGTGCTTGTCATAGATGCCTTCACCGTAGAGATCGTCAGCTGCCTTGTAGGCATGGCCGAGCTCGTGTTCGATGAGATATGCCATCATGGCAACCTTCATAGCATCGATGTAGTTACTATTCCATATTGCCTCGTCGGAAATAATAATGGTTTTGCCCATGGTTCCGCCGAAGCAGAAGTTTGTAGTCTCGGACTTAAGGTCCTTTCTTACAAAGAAGACGTTTGTTTCATTGCGGCCATGCGCTCTACAACGTCACTCTTCTTGAGCATATCTTCGGTACTAGTGTCGATAGGATAGACCTCAAAGTCGACGCCAAGATTGCCCTTTGCAGCAAGGATTGCCTTTTCGAGAAGCTCGGAACGGAAATCGTTCTTTGCAGGTAAATGTATATAGATCATAGAAATGTACCTCCTATTGGAAAAGTGTGGGATTTGGATGCGAATATTATATCATATAGCGCTTATGTTGTCAATGTTAAGACCACTTATGGTAAAATGTTCCTATGAAAGCAGATCTTATTGCCGAGCTAGAAAAAGAGATTCAGCCCGACAAGATTGAAGTGTACGAGAAATATTTTGGCATCGCCCCAGGAAAATATGGCGATGGTGATATTTTGCTCGCCATCAACACTCCTGCGCTTCGCAAAATCTGCAAGAAATACAAGAAGATGCCACGCGAGGAAGTTGTCGAACTGCTCGATTCCCCGATTCATGATTATCGCTTTGCCGGCTTAGTGATCCTTCGCGAGCAATATTCCAAGCGAAACAGCAACAGTAAGGATTTGTATCTCGAAAAACTGGAACGTGTCAATAACTGGGATCTCGTCGATGATTCTGCGCCGAATATCCTGGGCCGCTGGTGCTTCGATAATCACGACGAGGATATTTTGCATGAGCTTAATAGCCATAAAGACCAGCTTTGGCACAAAAGGATTTCTCTTGTTGCTTATCTATATTATTATCGTAAAGGTGTTCTTGGCGACGGATTGGAACTTATTGATGCTTCGCTCGAAGATCCTCACCCTCTTATCCAGAAAGCTTGCGGTTGGATGCTTAGGAATATTTATAATAAAGTCGACAAACACGTAATTGAAAGCTATATTATTGACAACTATAACCGTATGTCCAGAAACACGCTTCGCTCTGCCATTGAGCGCATGCCGGAAGACGAGCGCCTGAGATATCTACACGGAGAATTATAATGTCCACGACTAGACAAGTGAATTTTGGTAAGTACAATCCAAAGCTTTGCTGGGTTGGAGATAAGCAAAAGATTTGTTACGACAGCGAAGAAGATGCAGAAGACGCCGCGCGCCTATCTGAATACCAGCATGGCTTACCGCCCCATGCACTTCATGCTTATAAGTGCGATATGGGAAACCATTGGCACATTGCCAATAAAAAGAAATGAAAAGTGTATAAGTTGTTAAA
>JAUMYE010000017.1:0-7568 GCA_030528815.1 Candidatus Saccharimonadota bacterium
CAAATACAACACTTCTAGATATTTCCCGCATGCTCACAGACACAGAATTCCGCAAAGAGACGCTTACTTATTGTAAGGACGTTACTGTTTTGCAGTTCTGGAAGAAAGAGTTCGGTTCCTGGAGCGATAAGCAGGTTACAGAATCTGTAGCACCTGTCCTTAACAAGGTCGGTGCCTTTACGGCAAACCCTATCGTTCGTAATATTATTGGTCAGCCAAAGTCTAGCTTTAATATCCGCAAGATTATGGACGAAGGCAAGATTCTTGTCGTAAACCTCTCCAAGGGTCTTATCGGCGAAGATAACGCTGGCCTTCTTGGCTCATTCCTTGTTACGAAAGTTCAGCTTGCTGCTATGTCTCGCTCGGATATCGAGAATGTCGAAGATCGCCGTCCATTCTATCTATACGTAGATGAGTTCCAGAACTTCGCCACCGATTCTTTCTCGGTCATTCTTTCTGAGGCTCGCAAATACGGCCTAAACCTTACTGTTGCTAACCAGTATACTAGCCAGATGACCGATAGTGTTCGTGACGCCGTCTTTGGTAACGTCGGTACAACGATTTCCTTCCGTGTTTCCGCCGACGACGCGCCAGTTCTTGCCAAGCAGTTCGAGCCAGTCTTTGAAGCACAAGATTTGCTCAACCTAAACAACCGCCACTTCGTCATCTCTATGATTATTAATGGCGAAAAGGTTCCTGCGTTCTCCGCAACAACCCTAAGCATTCCAAAACCACCTCACGATATCACTCCACAAATTATTGAATACTCTCGCCAAACTTACGCACGCCCACGCGAAGAAGTCGAAAAAGATATTTCGGCCAATATTGCTGCTGCAGATAAGTTCAAGAAAGAACTCTCGGATTCTGGCCGCGCCGCTGGCGAACGTGGTAGTCAAAATCAAGGCAACAATTCTTCTAAGCCAGTCTTCAAATTCCAGCCAACCTTGCAGCAAGAATTCCGCAAACAAAAGATCTCGCCAAACGCCGCTCAGGGCGAAGACGAGAATGCCGGTAACGGCCTCCGCAACCTAGGCAAACTTTTTGCAGAGAAAGCCGCAACCATTAGCCCAAATATCAAAACCGAAGCATCAGAAGAAGAATCAAAAGCAGACACGAGCGTCTCCGACGAAGCCGCTAAGCGCCCAATTATTAGCTCCGGCAACGGCAATAAAAACAGCAGACATAACAATAACCGAAACCGCAATAAAAATCACAAATAGACGCATTTAGACCCATTTCCCGCCATGTTATTAAACTGTCTCCAGAAACATAATTCAGACTTCGAGCCGAAAGACTGCGCTAAATACTTCAAAGAGCAGGGCATAGATGCCATTATTTCTAGCGATTACACTGACGACCAGTTAGTCATCAAGGTCAAGCTAGCTAAGAACCCGCAAGACCCATTCGTATTTCGAAGCTACAAGATGGATAGGGCAACTAAAAACGAAATCCTTTCCGAGTATCCAGAACGAAAAGAAGCTCTAAAAAGTTGCAATTCCATCGCCGAAATCACGACCAAAGGCGCAAGCGAAGACGCAGCCGCCAGTATTCTTTTGAGCTTCCTTCATCTCCATCATAAAGCCCAAATCATCGATCCGACCGCCCAGAAATTCCGTAGCCAAAAAGCTCTCAAAAAGCTTCGCGAATCTTGCATCGATGCGTATAATGCCACGCCAGAAAAGCTAAGCGTAATGGGCACTATTAAAAAATATCATCTGATCAAGCTCTTTATTTCTGTAGCTCTTATTATCGGATACATAATCTATAGTCTCAAAGCAAACTACAACACAACTCTAATTCTTTTCTTGATCATCATCTCGCTTGTAATTCTATGGAGCAGTTCTAACGACTAACTTTTGCTTCATTGACTTTTTAACCTGTTTATGCTATAATATCCATATTCAGGGCGACCTGAAAATACTACTTCCGTGAGGTGTTCTTTATGAGATGTTCAAGAGACGAAAGGTTTTGGAACGGGTATGTCATTAAGGTTATCGTACTTACAGCAATCACGATAATCCTTGCTGGATGCGCAACCTACAACTTCCGCAACAGAGACGAGGTTGTAGCAGAAGCAATGAGCACATACCAGTGCGATGAGGTTGTTTTTGGCTATAACGAAGATGACGCTGCGCCAGAACCGCTCGGCTACTATGTCGAGTGCCGCAACTACACAGAGCTTGGCGAAATGACCAAAAGCTATGAACGAAACGTAAAGGCTAAAGAGTGGCGTGAGGTCTACAGGTCTGGCGAAGGATTCGGTGCACTATTCACCTTTTTCGCAGTCCTTACTGGCTTCCTGGCGCTGCTGTTTGCATACTTCGCTATCGACGGCTGGCTCTTCATCCGCAAGCTGAACAAAGTCGACGAAGCACGCGCCAAAGATACTATTACAAGCTCAAACTAATCTCTCATGCCGGCCAAAGTGCCGGCTTTTTCTTGGTCTCAAAAATTGCAGAGAAAGGGAATATATGTTATCATAATTTCAGAGTTTGTCAAGTTAGACAAAAACGTTCTTTAAAGGAGGTCAGATCATGCTATCAGTACCAGCAATCGAGAAAATTTCCAATCCCAAGGCATTCACGCAAATCACAAACAACGCCAGCGCAAAAGAAAGCGTTAGCTACAGACATCTTCACGCCACAACTATCTGCGATTATCTCAAGCGACCATACAGAGGAAAAGCAAACGACTATTACCAAAGCACCGCCGCTCTTCTGGAGCAGCCAGAAAACACCAGACTCGTTCTATATCTTCCGCTCGAAGAGTTGCAGGATGCACCAGATTATTTCCGAGCAAGTTACATGGCTGCCTGGAGAAAATGTCTCAGTTTCGAAGACGTGCGCGAAAATTTCAATCTTGGCGACAGTTTAGAAATCTCCGCCAGAGACGAAAACTTTCCATACGTCGTCAAGGCCGCGCATTTTATTCCATGGCTCCTAAGATACGGCTATCTTGGCGAAGCTTATGTCCTGGAACTCTTGGAACAGGGAAGCGATTGCCTCATACGAAGCATTTGCGACTGCGAAAAGATATTCTATCACATCTATTTTCAGACAAGTCCAGAGTTTCAACTCCGCATCTCAAAGTGCGCCCGTAGTCTGCCAGAGAAGAAAAGCAAACCCCTCTTTAACAGCCCGGAGCGCCAAAAGTGGCTCGATGAACATACCGAAGAAGCGTGGAATAAACTTATTCCACACAATATTACCGGCCCATTCTCGAAAAACTTTCACATCTGGGATATCATGCAGCTCACAGGTGACAAAATTGTCCTGGTTGGCGGCTCTTATATCAAGGGTTACGGCCTTACTACCAGCGACATCGACACCTATAGCTACGATCCAGACAAAATGCGAGTTGGCAATTATTGCAAAGAATTAGACGCCTATCTGGACGTTCCCAATCAGAACATCGCACACATTTGCCTGGACACCGTTTGGATCAGCAACCGAAGAAACCTGGAGTGTATTCAGGAAGAGTGTATTCGTCGCTACCTGAGGCTCGCACCAGACTCTCTCGAACGCAGGCAGAGCCTAGAGAGACTAGAACAGGATTTGCTTCAGTATCGTCTCATGCACAAGGGAATCAGGCGCATCTATAGCAATGTTTCCGAACGCACCCAGTGCTTTCCGGGCATTGATGGCGCCAGCGCATTCTACGACCGCCGTTATCGACGAATCGCTTCTCAGCTTTTCGTAAAATACGTCTTTTTACCTTGTATTTAGACACAAAAATAGGGCGCCCCAAAATCGGGACGCCCATTTTTTATTCAGAGATGATTATCAGAGAACCTCTTTGCCACTCAGACCACGAATACCACTCGACGCATAGCCAAGCACACTCCAGTCGATAGCACGGCTGAGCTGCCAGAGAGCAGTCAGATAACGAGGCTCCTCGCCAGGCGAAATCTCAGAGAACTTTGTTGCTGCCAGCACAAAGCGGGTCAGCATCTTCTCCTGATGCACAAAGCTCGAAGAAATGTTCAAATTCAGAGCTTTCAGCATCTGATCGCGATTAGCGTAGCCGGTCATTGCTGGAAGCTGCGGATTCTCGAGAGCCTTCTTGATCTCCATAGCATCATAAGCCAGAGCCGAAGCCGTTACGCTACCAAGTCCGCCGAAGACGGAATTAATTGCGTCATTCAGCGTTTCGGTTGCACTCTGCACTCCAGTAAACGGCGGTGCCTGCGGAACCATGCCCATACCGCCACCAGTCAGCAGAGAAGCCAAAGCCATCGGATTATTTGCCGAAGAACAATAAGTTTCGTTCCAAGTATTAACTTCGTTGCTTACCGTATAGACTGCCGGCAGCAACTTGTCGTTAACCTTTTTCAGGAACTTCTTGCGCTCGGAATCAGTCACAAAACTACCGTCCAACCCTTCAACTGCAGAAAACAGATCTGCATAAGAACGACGAGTCAGCAGCTTGCGCAGCTTGAAGAATTCAGGACCAACCGGTTCGTCGGCATTCTCTGCATAGCTTCTCATAGCCTCTTCCAGACGCTTGGGAGCATCATAGAGACCGCAGCGCTCAGCATATACCGCACGAACGACTGCAATATAGCTATCCTGATTTACCTTCAGAACACCGCCAGCCTTGAGAGCTGTCAGCCAACTTTCATCACTCGGCAGCTCCGGCAGAATTGCCAGATCCGGAGCGATTACGGTCGGCGTAGCCGTAGGCGCAGGCTCGGTCTTTTTGGTCTTATCCGCAATGTGAGCCAGAAGCTTTCTTGCCTGAATAGCTTTCATGCCGCAAGAGACCAAATCGTCCTCGCTAACATAGGCCAGATCCTCCATGCTTTCAACGCCCTTCATATCGAGTCCGATAAACACGTCATCTGAGGCGCCAAAGCCTTCGAGGAAGCCTCTGAGTTTGAGCTTGGCATCATCCATTACCGGAGTAGCCTCGCCCTCTTTCTCGACAGCTGCTACTGATGCCTTCTTCTCGTCCATGATTGCTGATACAATTTCGTTCGCCATTACTTTTTCCTCCTTGGAATATAGTATTTGTCACGCTCGCTACTGCCGAAGCTAAGCATGCAGAGCGGAACATCCAGGTAATTCGACAGTATATCCGCACACCGCAAAGCGATAGCCTTTTTACTGTCAGCGTATTCTTCATCGAAAGAATATGCATCGGTTACAATTCCAACCCTATCAATCTTATTGAACAGATTGTAATTGCCCAAATCTTTCAAATCCGAATACTCTTCGCCATCAAGTTTGTAGGCTTTACAAATCGGCCAGTTTCCGTGTTCCAGAACCTGGTCCATGCAAGTCAACGCAATTCCGTCAAATTTTACCGGCCTTGAAACATCAAGAGCATAACGCATCAGTACCATGTCTATATAGCCATAGCGCGACGCACCCTGCCAACGATTGTTGTCTCTAGGCAAATCGCTCATATAGCTACTATCGGCGCTAGGCATAGGCCCAGCCCCATGACGATACTCATAGGCACGATGAACACCGATGTTTATAATCTCGCCTTCAAAGCCAGAATCACGAAACATCTCCTCTGAAAAACAGGGAAGAGTTCTCAGGGCACTAACATGCGGCTTGAGACCATACTCGGCATCCGTCAAAACTCCATGCGAACGCTCAACGACAGCTATTTTACTCCGTTTACGTTTCATCAAAGTTTCCAACGATTCGAGATTCAGTTTCTTGCCAACCTCACGAAATTCATCGACAATCTCGTTATAGACATTGCTATCATCGATTGCTCGACAAATATTCGTAAAGTGTATCTGATCATTTTCGTCTAAATCATTGATGTCTACTCTTCTTGCTACCTCACGAGCACGCTCGCGCGCAACATTAATCTTCTTGAGTAAATCCGCATTAAGCAAATCTCTCGCGAAAATCAAACGATTCATCGAAGCCAAGCTTTCCTGCAAGGCAGTAGCGTATTCCCTATAGGCCACACCTACTCCACTTCCAACGGTGCCACGCGGATTTTGGCCGCGTGACATCTCGTTAATCTGTGAAATATACATGTGATAAGGGGTACTGCAAAGACATTCCGGACTAGCCGAAATCGTCTTAAAAGCGTCGTAAATACCGTAACGCCTGAGCGCTTCGGCTTCACGAAGCAGCATCGATGGAGCGATAACCATTCGCTTAGACAGATAGGTCTGAACCGCATTAAAAGTTCCACAACCCCACTGCGAAAAGCTAAAAGTTTCACCGCAAGCATCAATACCATGCGAACCCTGCGCCCCGCCTTCTTTAATAACCACTGCGGGATGGAAACGAGCACAGAGCGACTGAATAACAGAGCCTTTGCCTCCATCTCCTGGTCCCAGATCGGTAACCGTATATATCTTTTCTATCATCGAGACCTCCTTAGAGCCATGCCGAGCTTTCACTCTCAGGCTCTACATCAGCGTCATCCTCACGCTTAATAGCGGGAACAAGATCCGTCTTGTTTTCAAAGATATCTCCAACCTTAGGAATATAAACCTTATTCTGCTGCTCGAGCTCACGCTGAGCGCCAAAGGGAAGAGCAAGCAGTGCATGGATAGCGTGTTCAATATCGAACGACGGCACCCCTTTACTCTCCAGGTATTTCTCTACCTCTTCAGGCTCAAGAATACCTTCGGTTATGCCAATGATTGCCGATTCAAATTCCGGCAGGTAATCTGTCGAGAGCAGAGGAATAATTCTACCCTCGAAATAACGCTGATAGAACTTCTCTGCATCAATGGACAAGATAAAAGCATGTTTGTTCTTCTTTAAATCCTCTATCGTTTCCCTCAAATCAGGGCGACACAGCGGATCGAAGTCATAACCGTTATCCTTCAGAGCTTCCCAAACTTTCTCGCCAAAGATTCTCTCCAGAGCATCCTTCGAAAGAGTACCGTGCATCGGAGCATCAGTACACAAGAAGTAATAGCCCTTGAGTCCAATCTTGTTCGTGTAGGCCGAAGTAAGATAAGCCGAGGCAAACATCGAATACTGCGGATCCTCAGGAACATCTCCACCGTCACGTTCAGGATTCATCTCAGAGAGATAGCCAACAATCTTGTCAGCCTCCATCTCGAACTGAGGGCGATTCAGTACGAATTTATCGCATACATCACCAAAGAATCCCAAAGCCAGCTGAGGATCATATCCTGGCAGCATGGCAGAGCAAAGCTCGTAGGTCCTGGGTAACGCAGACATTGCACGATCAACATTGTCCCCCATCGATCCAGTAGAATCTACCGAGGTTTCAATATCCATCGGACAGCCAACAGTTACTTCCCACTTGCCATCTTCGGTCGGATCAAGGCGCAGCATCGAACGACGCAACGTATCAACCGACGGATCCACAGACGGCGGAAGCTTTCCAGTTTCTCTTACGTGCTGCTCTCCCTTACGGGTAACACCTTTATCGGAGGTAACCCCTCTCGACTTACGAGATGTTTCATACGCAGCCTTGGAAAATACCAATCTTCCCACTTAACACCACTATCCTTTCTTAAACAAAGTTGTCGACGTTTTTCCAAACGCCGTCTTTATTGAAGGTGAACGGATGATATCCTTTCCCCCACAAAGCATCAAGAAATTCATAGTAGGCCA
>JAUMYE010000017.1:7578-13698 GCA_030528815.1 Candidatus Saccharimonadota bacterium
TTCCAGACCATTGTTAAAATAGCCCGTAAACCGCTTCAGCCAACTCATGAATTCGTCTTCGCCCTCAGTGTCGTTCTTCTCAACCCAAGAAAGAGTCACATCAAACATGCGATCAATATTGAGTTTAGAGATCAAATCACAGTGCGAATAGGAACGGTCGCCGCCATGCAGGAGTTCATCAAACCAACCTACATAAACGACGCGGTGCTGTTTCGGCGCAATCAGAACCATATCAGGGTTAAAATCCAAGCTACGATAGTTTTCACTCTCGTCAAGGAAGGCCTGGAGCTTCAGGAAGCGTCCAAGCACCCATGCGGCACTTTTTGCATCGACTTTCGTGTCATTCTTCAGCTTCAAAAACGGAACAAACTTGTCCCACGAAGCATCCAAAACCGAAAAAGTATTTATACGTCTATTGTCTGTAGCGTCACAAGAAAAACTTTGTTCACAAACAGGGAAGAGCCAGTCGTAGTGAATCTTGCGGCCGTCATCACCCTGCTTCGAAATACGCTCCTGTTCGAGATTCTGAGACAATTCGCTCAGCTCGTCCAAAAGCTTCTTTTCGGCATACATGATGCCATTCTGGGCCTTACTTTTCACGATTCGGCAAAGCAATGCATCGGCAGAGTTTTCACCTCTTCCAAGATACAGCTTGTAGCTATCTGTTTCTGCCAGTAAATCTCTCGGCGTAATACAGATACCTTCGTTGCCATTAGGATCATTAATGACCAAATTAATCATCTCCTTTTCAAAATACAAAAAACGAGACTAAGCTCGCCTTTATGAGTCATATCATAAACTATTTTACAGAGAAGGGCAAGGATAAGCACTTATCGCTAGACGATTGTACTCACCTCGATAGACCGAACATCAACCGAACAGAGAAGTGGTACTTCCCCGATCCTAATCTGTTTTTATATACCCCCTACCCCTGTTATTTTGATATTTTACCCCTATTCTACCTCTGTTACGACCCCTGTAAGCACCAGAATAGCTCCAGAAGCGCAAATTCTTCAAAGTCACAGAATCGCGCGTGACACGATAATTAGCATAAGTAGTATAAATACTCGAAATGAAATAGAAAATCGCACACACGCGAAAATAGGGCGGAAATACAAACAAATACCAGCCAGGGTCCAAAAAGCTGGTTGAAATAGACGCACGGACAATCGTCTTTTGTCTATATTTTTAATGTCGCACAATGTATATTTTACGACATAGGGCTATTATACATCTCAACGTATAAGCAATCGTCTATATCGGAAGAATACATCTGTTAAATGGGCTACATATATACATATACTCACCCGTCTACATCTATAAATATATAAACGTACATCTAATCACCAATAATATACCTATACTGATCCTAATGGGTCGCAATATCACCTTAGAAGCGATCAAAAACGGCTACCCCTACCGCAAAAAGCGCTGGGGGAAGTCCTAGAACTTGACTTTTGTTTCGCCAAAATATGCGCGCCACCCCTGTAAAATCACATATTATAACATAATGTAAACCCTACAACACGCTCAATTTCCGTGAAATTTGCCCATTTTTAGCCATTTTTCAATTTTTCACGCTCCTCTACCCGACCCCCTACTCGAGACGATTTTTACCTATTTTGCATCACACCCACCACAAACCTTCCCTAGAAGCGTACGGAATCGTCTCAAAACGAACCGAACAAAAACCGAACACGAGAGCAGTAAAAGAAGTGGTCTTCCAACCACTCCTTAAACCCTGCCTATTTGTAATATGCCTTACCCTCTACGCGCAGATCGACATATTCTGGCGTTATCCCATTCTCGTCGAGGTATCTTACCATGCGTTCCATATCCTCGGCTTGGACTGCACTACCCCGGTCGATAGACATTTTATAGAACTCTGTCCTGCCGGATAAATAAATCCTTAATTCCCTGGCCATATTAGCTGGCAAGATAACTCTATCTATCTTTAGTGGAGTATTAATCACATCGCTTTCGAGATTAGCTACGAAATCTTTCACGCGAGAGCTAACGTTATTGCCAGCATTCTCGTCAATAATCGGAACCGTTGGCTCTAGCTTCACAGCCTGAGCCGCTAAGCGCTCAGCTTCGCGTTTAGCTTGCTGCTTTACAACAATATCCATCACGATAACCAGCACAACCAGAACAGCAAGCGCAAAGAAACTAATCACGGTCGCACGTTTAGCAATACGCCTTTTGCGATCACTTTGACGTTGCAATCTAGCTTCACGCGCTTTCTTAGCGTCGCCGGCCATTGTGCTGCCAACGCGGAAAGATGTATATGGGTAGCTAGTTTGCTGCGAAGGATTATTCCTAGTTTTTCGCGCAGCCAAACGCGCGGCCGAGCTTTTGTCGCGACCTTTTTCTTGCGTATCTCGTTTGTAGCCACCCATTATTTTCATCGTAAAACCCTAATATCCTTAAGCGTTTCTTAGAACCTCTAGTCCAGGCAATTTCTTACCAGACAAAAGCTCAAGGCTAGCACCACCACCAGTCGAAATCAAAGAATATTTGAGCTCTGGATTTTCCTTAATCAAGCCTTCAACAAAACCAGCCGTATCGCCGCCACCAACAATCGTCGTACCATTCTTATTTGTGCCCATAGCAACAGCTACGACATTTGAACCCTTAGCAAAGCGCTCATCTTCGACATAACCCATCGTGCCATTCCAGACGACCGTCTTAGCAGTATGAATATCCTGAAGCATCTTCATACAGCTTTCGCCGCCAATATCCATCTTGTTACCGTTTTCGTCTTCTTCGAAATCTTCGGCAACATAGATCTTTGGATCTGTAGCCTCATAACCGTCGGCAGCGATCTTACCACCAACGAAAATCTTATCTGCGATCGGCAAGAACTGCTCAATCATCGGAGCCTTATCTTCAACCTTAGCACCACCAATCACAACAACAAGTGGATGCTCTGGATTCGTAATTGCACCTTCTAGCTCGGTAACTTCTTTTTCTACCAAGAAGCCTGCGACAGCTGGAATAATACGAGCAATCGCATCGGTCGAAGCATGCGCACGATGAATCACTGCAAAACCATCCTGAACAAATAGCTCTGCGCCAGTAGCATCAAGAATTGCCTGTGCAAACTCAGCCGAGTTTTCTTCCTCAGCTGGCGAGAAACGCAAATTTTCAAGCAAAATTACGCCGCCACTTGGCAAGTTAGAAACAGCTGCCTTAACAGTATCGCCAGTCGTTTCACCACAAAATTCTACCGTCTTTCCCGGCATTAATTCGCCAAGGCGAGCCGCAATCGGGGCAAGGGTAAACTCAAGATTCTTTTCACCCTTTGGACGACCCATATGAGAAATAAGTACTACCTTCTCAGCGCCCTGCTCTATCAAATAATTTATAGTTGGGAGACTTGCCCTAATGCGCATATCCTCCACAATCGCGCCATCTTTCATTGGCACGTTATAATCTACGCGTACTAGTACAATTTTCCCTGTTATTTCGACATCGCGAACTGTCTTTTTCCTAAAACCCATCACTTTTCTCCAAAGAAGGGGCACTACCTCCAGTACCCCTTCAAATTGATTTTACTAAACTTTGCGAATCTGAATAGAGTTCGTACCACCTTCAACATCGCGGAAGCCAGAAACTAGAACTACGGTAAGTTCAGTCTTGCCTTCTGGAAGCTTTAGGTAACCACTGTTCTTCAAATCCTGAACTGCATCGAATGCATAGTTCTCATCGAATTCGCGGACATATGCAGTGTTTGCAAAGCGGAGTGCTAGCTGACCAGCAACACGCTTGTCGCTTGTAACGCTAACGATTGGCATGTTTGGACGCTGTGCTGCGATTGCGTTTGCGGTTTCACCACTGCGGGTAGCAACTGCAATAACGTCAGCATCAAGATCGTTTGCCATCTTTACAGCTGCAGCTGCAAGAACATCATAATTCTTGTAGTTGCCAACTGGTTCTGCTTCTAGTGGGCAAATTTCGCTATTGTCCTGAGTATAAAGAATAATCTTCTTCATAGTCTTGATAGCTTCGATTGGATACTTACCGTTTGCAGATTCGTCGGAAAGCATTGTTGCGTCTGCGCCAAGAAGAACGGCTGTAGCAACGTCGTTAACCTCTGCACGAGTTGGTTCTGGGTTGTCTACCATGCTACCAAGCATCTGAGTTGCAACGATACAAAGCTTAGAATGCTGGCGAGATAGAGCCAAGAGCTTGCGCTCAACGATAGGAACGATTTCTGCGCCTGCCTCGATAGCAAGGTCACCACGAGCAACCATGATACCATCGGAAGCCTTAACGATTTCTTCAAGATTTTCGTCTGTTTCAACAGCTTTCTTGGTTTCAATCTTTGCAACGATCTTTGCGCGGCTGCCAAAACCAACGAGAAGCTGGCGGATGCGCTCAATATCTGCAGCGGTCTGAATGAAGCTTACAGCAACATAGTCAAAGTCGCGGCTTGCACCAAACTCAAGGTCAGCCTTATCCTTATCGGTCAAGATGTTACCACCAAGATCGGTTTCTGGAAGGTTGATACCCTTGCGGCTCTGAATATGGCCATCATTAAGAATACGGACCTTAATAGCGGTATCAGAAACAATTTCGATAACTTCGGTCTTAATCTTACCATCGAAGATATATAGAGGTTCACCAACCTTACAATACTCGGCAAGATTCCACTGAACTGGAAGGCGATTGCTACCATCATGCTCTTCAACAGCGTGATCGAGAATAATCTCGTCACCTTCATGAAGATCCATGTTGTCGTCCTTGATTGCGCCTAGGCGAATCTTTGGACCCTGGATGTCCTGCAAGATAGCAACAGCTTTGCCGCGCTCTGCAGAATACTTACGAATAATACGAATCTGTTCGTCACGTTCGTCATAAGTACCGTGACTAAAGTTTAGGCGGAAACCGTTAACGCCAGCGTAGACCATTTCCTTGAGCTTTTCTTCAGAAAATGTTGCTGGACCAACAGTAGCCAAAATTTTGGTTCTTTTAAAAAGTTTTTTACTCATACCCTAATATTTTAACATAAAAATACCCCTTTAGATAGCACAAGCGCCATTTCTAAAGGGGGGGAGTTTAGGCCACGCGTTGCTTCTTTTTCGCGATAATATTTGCCAATACTACAAACAAAATCGCAAAGCTAAGCATGATTCCCATATTGATTAGCACCGGAGCCATTTCGCCTAGACTAAAGCCCTCAAGCGCCTTAATCTTGTAGTTTGAATCAATATAGTAAAAGCTCGGTAATGCGTGCGCTACAAACTTCACTGATTCCGGCAAGAACTCTAGTGGCACAAACGCGCCACACAAGAAGCTTGAACCCAAAGCTACAACATTCATGATGCCATTTACGGCATTCCTGCCCTGCACTAACTGACTAATCAGATAAGCGATCGTCGTCGCAACTATACAGAAGATAAAGGAGTTAATCGCAAATAAAATTCCATAGTTACTAAATAGTACATCTCCGCCAGCCATAAAGTAGCCAAAGATCATATACATTAGCCAAACGCCAAAGGCATAGAGACAGCTATTCCTTAGTAAGATACGATTCATCTTAGAAATCGCAACGCTACTTACAAGATTGCGTTTGCGAATCTCCATCCTATTAAACGAGCTCATGATCAAGCAAATAATCGTGATTACGCAGGCCAAAATCGCATAGTTCGCAAAGCTAAAGTAGGCCGAAGCTTTCGCGTATTTCGAGCTATCCACCTTGCTGAGCACTTCTACCTTGGCACTAGATTCAAGCGCAGCATTAATCTTCTCCGTCGTTTCGCTAGCATCTAGTCCAAGATTCGAATAACTTTGCATGGCAGACAAATATCTGCGCAACATCACCTTTGCAAGCTCCGCCTGGTACCCCGCCGACGAGCGCGTCGAAATCTCTGGATTCTTCCCTGCTAGATAGTCCTTGCTGTAGTTCTCTGGGATATCTACCACCAAAACCACTTCTTCATAGAACAAAGCGTCTTTTAGCTTATCGTCATCAGAAAAGCCCGTCTTGATTTCTGCATTCTTATCTAGATATTCAACTAGATTCTTTGTAACCCCCTCTTCCTCGTCATGATTAAACACGACAATACTCGGCTCGACCGCTTCAAACTCCACCGTTGTAGTGCTACTCTGAGCGCT
>JAUMYE010000088.1 GCA_030528815.1 Candidatus Saccharimonadota bacterium
TACCAATCTCTACATACAACCGTTATCACTCCAGAACACCAGGTTGTAGAATTCCAGATTCGCACCAAAGAGATGCACAACTTCGCCGAGCGCGGTCTTGCTGCTACCTTCTTCTATAACGAACAAAAACTCACGAAAGATTATGCCGAAGGCAAAGCCAGCAAGCTCCCAACCAACCTCCTTTGGATTCGCGAACTTCAGGAAACTGCCGCCAAGCTTTCTTCTGGCCAGGAGGTCGACACCAAGAAGCTCAAACTCAATCTTTTTGCCGACAAAATC
This sequence comes from Candidatus Saccharimonadota bacterium, assembly GCA_030528815.1. Classification (GTDB taxonomy): domain Bacteria; phylum Patescibacteriota; class Saccharimonadia; order Saccharimonadales; family Saccharimonadaceae; genus UBA2834. The sequence goes on from JAUMYE010000088.1 coordinate 280, forward strand.
TTCGTCTATACCCCACGCGGCGATATTATTGACCTGCCAAAAGGCTCAATGCCTCTGGATTTCGCCTATCGTCTCCATAGCGACATTGGTGCAAGCTGTACCGGCGCCATCGTGAACGGCAAGATGGTTAGTCTTAATACTAAGCTCAATCAAGGCGATATCGTAGAAATAATAACCTCTAAAAATCAGAAGCCAAACCCAGGCTGGCTCGACAAAATCTTTAGTAAACACGCCCGCCACAAATTGCTTGCACAGCTCAATTCAATCTTCCCAAACTTCTCTACCAAGAAAGAGCCAGAGCAAAAAGAAGACAACAAAAAGAAGAAATAACCACAAAGAATCCTCAAAAACGAGGATTCTTTTTTCGACCAGAAAAGATCGTAGCCAAAAGAAAAATCCCCACATTTCGTGAGGATTTTTCAAATATTAGCCTATCCTAGCGGCGGCCAATGAAGCGCCTTGTAGCAAATGCACCAGCAGCAAGTGCGAGAATTGTTGCACCAGCAGCTACGCTAATCTTAACTGTGCTTGCATCGCCAGTATCTGGGTTATCAAACTCGTTCGTGATTAGGAATGTGCCATCTTCAAGTTGCTTAACAGTCTTGTGATAGTTAGGAATGTTAATGTTTTCGTCAACAGTATAGCCCTGTTCACAATCGGAGACTAGTAGATCGTCCCAGGTGTATTCCCAAGTATCGTCGCCATCAAGGTTGTTTTCTTCGCTTAGCTTAACGGTTTCGATAGTAGTATCGCCACACATTAGGCTTGCTTCAATATAACCTGGGCGCTTGGTCTTATCGTCGTTCTTCCATTCCTTGATAACACTAACGCTAGTCGTGCGGCGGTTTGTAATAACAACCGTGCCATCTGCAAGCGTTTCGCTGCTCGACTTGTAGTTAGGAATGTTGTAGGTTTCGCGTACGCTGTAACCCTGTGCACAATCGGAGACTAGGAGATTATCCCAAGTATATTCCCAAGTATTGTCGCCATCAGGATTATATGCTTCGCTCAAAGTAACAGTCTTCTTGATAGTGTCACCACAGAGCAAATCTGCTGTGATGGAACCTGGGCGATCCTGTGCGGTATCGCCTTCCCAAACCTTGATCACCTTCTGAGAAGTAAGCTCAGTGTTTTCGATTACATAACCATTTGCGGTAGTGTAGCTTACGCTTGTCTTCTGGAAGTTAGGAACGGTAGAGATTTCATCTACGGTGTATGCGCCGCCGCGGCAGTTATCCGTCTCGACATTGCGTTCAGTCCAAGTGTAAGCCCAGTTGTTTGCAGCGCTTAGAGTCTGTTCATCAAGCTTATTCTTGGAGTTGTTAACTTCACAATATAGAGCAACCGTTACGGATTCTGGCAAAGCTGTCGTATTGCGCTTTACCCAGCTCTTCCTTACAGGAATTTCTACAGTTTCGGCATTTGTGAAGGTATATTCGCCATTGCTACCAACGCGAGTTGATACAAATTCGCTGCCTTCTGGCAAGATTTCCCTTACTTCGTAGCCAGCTTCGCATTCCTGAACATCCAAGTTAGTCCAGCTAACGGTTGCCCAGTTGCTTGCCTTTGTAATGTACTTTGGCTGATTCAAATCAGTTTCGCCACAATATAGTCTTACCTCAACCTGGCTTGGAAGCTCGGCATCTTTTAGAGTTGCCCAGTCCTTAGCAGCTGTTACGGTTGTATAGTCTGGCTTATATTGGTTGGTAATGTTGTAACCATTGATCGTCTTAACATAGTGCGCAATCTCGGCTTCGTCGACAGTATAGGTATATTCGTTACCCTGAGCATCATACTTTGGCTGATCGTCAAAGCCGTAATCCCAGTTACCCTGAGCATCTGCTCTTACGGTGACAGTATCAATTACGGTACCGTTCTGCTTCAAGCTTACAGCGATTTCTACTGGGCGGTTGGATACAGACTGAGTATTGCCGTATTCATCAGTAAAGATCCAGGTCTTAGTACCAGAGATTTCAATACCATCGTAGGTATTTGTTAGAGTGAAACCTTCAGCTGCGGAACCGGAAACACCGCCATAGAAGAAGAAATCGTTATAGCGGTCACCAACCGTGGATAGGATTGTTGTGCCATCAGCAGCAACTTCGCGTACGCCATATTCCGCACAGTCATCGACGCTTAGGCCATTCCAGCCACCTTGATAGTTTGGTCTATTCAAACGGATGCGCTTGTTGGCAACTTCAGTATCGGTCGTTTCGCACCATAGAGCAACAGTAACGGAGCGTGGCAAACTGACTTGTCGGCCAGGAGTGGTAACCCATTGCTTGCGAACAGTCAAATCGGTTTGCTCGGTATTCGTAATATCGAAGCCACCATCTTCATTAGCAATAATCGTGCTTTCAAAGCCTACTAACTCAGTATCTTCTGTTACGCTATAGCCTGCTGCACAAGAATCGTAGTAGTAAGGACCAAATACGCCATAGTAACCGAGCCTCTTTAGAAGTGTAATTGTATCAAGCTTTTCTTCGCCACAATATAGGCTTACTTCGATTTCGTCAGGCGTATCAGTATCCTGAGCGGCATTCCAGACCTTCTCTACAGGAATATAGATGATTTCCTTGTTAGTTAGGTCAACAGTTGTTAAGTCTACTTTCTCGTGACTTGTTTCTTCGAAGTTATAAGCATACCTTAGATGTTCTTCAACATCGTAGTTACTACAATCAGAAGTCTTAAGGTCCGTAAAGTCATAAGACCAGTTGTCAGCTTCTGTAATAACTACAGGAGCACCGATAGTGTTTGTAGTATTACCATCTTTACAGACGAGCTGTAGT
>JAUMYE010000089.1 GCA_030528815.1 Candidatus Saccharimonadota bacterium
TTCAGCAGATTCTTCTTCTGCGCGAGCTTCTTCGGCAGCCTTATCTGCTTCTGCCTTTGCTTCGCGTTCTGCGGCTTCCTGAGCTGGATCGTAAACGTTTGCAATTACAGCTTCAGTATCAAGCTCTTTGTCTGCGAACTCTACGCCTTTTGGAAGGGCAATATCTGCAATAATTAGGCGATCACCAGCAGCTGCAAGTTTTGTTGCGTCAACTTCGATTGCTTCTGGAAGATCAGCAGGCTTTGCCTTAACATCGATTTCTTCAAGAACATGTAGAATCTCTAGGTGAGCCTTAGCAGCTTCAGATGCTTCAAAGTTTACAATCTTGATTGGAGCAGTAGCTTCAACAACGGCACTAGCCTTGATTGCCTGGAATTCAACGTTATCAATAGAATGTTTAACTGGGTTGATAGCAACATTCTTGATCATAGCCATCTGCTTCTTGCCATCAATCATTAGATCGATTGGAGAATGATAACCGGCAGCACGAACTGCCTTATCTGTTTCTACATACTCAGACTGAGTCAAAATCGGCTCTTTACCACCAAATACGACTGAAGGAACAATGCCTTGCTCGCGGAGGGATTTTGCTTTCTTTCCGGTAAGCTCACGCTTGGTGAGATTCAATGAAGTTTCACTCATGATTTTCTTTCCCTAAATTAACCTTTTATATCTAATATGTTACCCCATTTAATTTATCTTAGCAAACAGATAAAGCTTAAATAATAACACCGACAAAAAACATTTATCTCTACTCGAGTTTGCTATTTTCTTGAACCGTATACAATTACTTGCGAAAATCGCAAGTAATTACACCTTAGCAAAATTAGCTCATCTAACATTACTTGCGGATTCTGCAAGTAAATGGCCATATAGCAAAAACTCAGCAAACAAAGAAAAATCTCTGCTATTTCAATAGTTTCTTTAGATATTCACCAGTGACAGAGTTGGCATTCTTTGCCACCTCTTCAGGCGTACCAACGGCGACAACCTTACCGCCACCTTGACCACCTTCTGGGCCCATATCGATGATATAATCCGCACTCTTAATCACATCAAGATTGTGCTCAATAATAATCATCGAATTGCCGCCATCTACAAGCTTCTGCAAGATAGAGAGTAAGCGACCAACGTCATCCGTATGAAGACCCGTCGTAGGCTCATCAAGAATATACAAAGTCTTACCAGTCGAACGACGCGCAAGCTCGGTCGCAAGCTTAATACGCTGCGCCTCACCGCCAGAGAAGGTCGTTGCTGGCTGACCAAGACGAATGTAGCCAAGGCCAACTTCTTGCAAAGTCTTCATCTTGTTAGCAATCACAGGGATATTCTCAAAGAATTCAACCGCCTCATCAACCGTCATTTCAAGCACATCAGAAATCGTCTTGCCTTTATAGCGAACTTCAAGCGCCTCACGGTTATACCTTTTACCATGGCAAGCATCGCAAGTCACAAAGACATCTGGCAAGAAATGCATCTCAATCTTAATTACGCCATCACCCTGACAATTCTCACAGCGACCACCTTTAACATTGAAAGAGAAGCGACCAGGACCATAGCCGCGCACTTGCGCCTCCGGCTGATTAGCAAATAAATCACGAATATAGTTAAACACGCCAGTATAGGTTGCCGGATTTGAACGAGGAGTACGGCCAATTGGCGACTGATCAATCACGATAGCCTTATTTAGGTTCTCAATACCATCAATGCGATCATGTGCGCCAGGAACCGTCTGAGCGCGATGTAGGCGCGCTAGGAGCTCATTAGCCACAATACTATTCACGAGCGTAGATTTACCTGAACCAGACACGCCGGAAACAACCGTCATAACACCAAGCGGAAACTTTACGTCAATATTCTTCAAGTTATTCTCACGAGCGCCAACCACCTCCAAATACTTGCCACTTGGCTTGCGGCGCTTCTTTGGCACAACAATCTTTTTCTTGCCAGAAAGATACTGACCTGTAATCGAATCTTTCATCTTTGCGACTTCGTCAGGCGTGCCAGCAGCAACCACTTCGCCACCTTTAACACCAGCACCAGGACCAATATCTACAAGATAATCTGCCGCACGAATCGTATCTTCATCGTGCTCAACCACAATAACCGTGTTATGAAGATCACGAAGATGTTTCAAAGTAGCAATCATCGAAGGCTCATCGAGCACATACAAAACACCCTGAAGACCAGAACCAATCTGTGTTGCCAAACGAATACGCTGCGCCTCACCACCAGAAAGGGTAGCTGCCGAGCGAGAAAGCTCAAGATAGTTAAGGCCAACGTCTTTCATGAAACCAACACGAGATTTAATCTCCTTCAAAATTGGACCAGCAATCATCTGCTCGTTTTCAGTCAAACCAAGGTCACCGCTCAATACATCAAGCGTCTGATCGACATCCATCGAGCACATATCCATGATATTAAGATCATGAACCGTAACCGCCAAAACAACCGGCTTCAACCGCGCGCCATGACAGCTCTGGCAAACCCTCTCACGCATAAAGCGCTCAATATCTTTGCGAATAAACTCCGACTCAGTTTCTTTGTGCCTTCTTTCAAGGTTAGGAATCACGCCCTCGTAAACCGAATCATATTCATAGCCATTACTTAGCTTAACGTGATATTTTTCGTCGCCTGTACCATAAAGAATAATATGTTTTGCTTCGTCAGAAAGCAGGCCGATTGGCTCACGTACTGAGAAACCGTGTTTCTCACCAACCGCAGCAAGGCGCTTTAACCACCAAGAATCCTGATTAATGCGGTTGTATGGGCGAATTCCACCCTCAGCAATCGTCAAGTTAGGATTCAAAACAAGTTCTGGATCAATTTCCATCCTCGTACCAAGGCCAGTACAGACTGGACAGGCACCCTGTGGCTGGTTGAACGAGAATAGGCGTGGCTCGAGCTCTGGAATCAGCTCATCTGGATGATCTGGACAAGCATAGCGCTGCGAATAAGTTACAACTTCCGCATCCAAAGTGTTGATATGATTACCGCCAAGCGCCGTCGAATTATCCTTAATACAAAGTACCTTCAAAATGCCGTCGC
>JAUMYE010000090.1 GCA_030528815.1 Candidatus Saccharimonadota bacterium
TCTTGGCAAGACTACGATGGCGGGCGTTATTGCACACGAGATGAACGCGAACTTCCGTGTTACTTCTGGCCCTAGTATTGAGAAAGCCGGAGATTTGGCAAGCATTCTTACTAACCTTGCCGATGGCGACGTTTTGTTTATTGACGAGATTCACCGCCTTCGCCGTGCTGTAGAAGAAATCTTGTATTCCGCAATGGAAGACTACAAGCTAGATATCGTGATTGGTAAAGGCCCTGCCGCCAGAAGCGTACGTCTAGATTTACCAAAGTTTACTATTATTGGTGCTACGACCAGAACTGGAGCGCTTGCTGCTCCGCTTCGCGATCGTTTCGGTCATCAGTTTAGGTTGGAATATTACCAAGAAAAAGACATTCAGAAGATTATCGAGCGCTCTGCAGGACTCCTAGAAACCAAGATTGAGCCAGATGCTTCCAAGATGCTTTCGACCCGTTCTCGCTTGACTCCACGCATCGCAAACAGATTACTGAAGCGCGTAAGAGATTATGCTGACGTTAACTCCGATGGAATTATCGACACAGCCACCGCGACGGCCGCATTAAAGATGCTAGAAGTCGACGAATTAGGCCTAGATCCAGGCGACAGGAACATGCTCAAGCTCATGATTGAGAAATATGGCGACAAGCCAGTTGGCCTCAATACAATCGCTGCCCTTACAGGCGACGAAGCCAGCACAATCGAAGATTTCTACGAGCCTTATCTCATGCAGCTTGGTTTTATTCAGCGCACACCAAAAGGTCGCGTCGTAACGCAGGCCGCAAAAGATTTTATCTTGAGAAGTTAAAAATATCCCCTAATCAAGGGGATATTTTTTAGGCGAATAGACCGCGCTTTTTGCTATCTCGGAATTGTTCCATGAGATCTTTTTGCTTCTTCGAAAGCTTCTTTGGAATCTCGATATTAATCGTAACAATCTGAGGGCCGCGTTCTTCGGAACCGACGCGCGGAGCGCCATGGCCATTAAGTTTGAAGTTTGTACCTGGCTGAGTACCAGCTGGAACTTTCATTGTGACCGTACCATCAACAGTCTCGACATCAACTTCCGTACCAAGAACCGCATCAACCATAGGAATCGTGACTTCAGAGAGAATGAGGTTACCCTCGCGAGTCAAAGTCTTATGTGCGCGAACGCGAATCTCAACATAAAGATCGCCACGCTGACCGCCTTCTTGTGGAGCTGGGCCACCACGACCGTTCAAGCGAATACTCTGACCATCGTAGATACCGGCAGGGATTTTAAGAGAGATTTCTTTACCGTCAATGCTGACTTTCTTCGTAACGCCAAAGATTGCTTCATTGAAGTCAATCGTACAAGTAGTTCTATAATCGCGACCACGGCGAGCACCACGGAAGCCGCCACCCATACCAAAGAGAGAGCCAAGGATATCTTCGAAGCCGCCGCCGCCAAAGTCAAAGTTGAAGCTCTGTCCGCCATAATTAAAGCCTTCGAAAGGATTTCCGCTAGCAGAACCAGCGCCGCCCATACCAGCATGACCAAATTGATCATAGCGAGCACGTTTTTGCTTATCGTTAAGAACAGAATAAGCTTCGTTTGCCTCTTTGAATTTTTCTTCAGCTTCTTTGTCGCCAGGATTTTTGTCTGGATGATATTTTATAGCAAGTTTACGAAACGCCTTCTTAATTTCATCGTCAGAAGCGCCTTTCGAAACACCAAGAACCTCGTAGTAATCTCTCTTACTCATATCAACAGATTATAGCATTTAGCACTCTATGGTGCAAGAGTGCTAATGTTTGGCAAGCTACCGCTTTAGACCATCACAATAATACCAACAACGATCAGAATCGCCGACAACATATATCTAAAAACAGCCTGCTTCGACATCTTTTTGATCCTGATGAGTCTTGGGAACATCTTTGAAACCGCGAAGGTAATAAAGAGCGACACAAACAGACCAGAGGCGCGGCCAACAGCGCTAAAGAGTGCAACTACTGGCGTCAAAATTAGGCCGAGCTTTGCCAAGGAATCGGCTATACCCCATGTGATATTTTCTATCATCGCAAGACCATAGTTTGCCTTCTTTTTCTTGCCATGAATAAACACCTTGCCAAGCGCACTGCGCCAGCCTTCAAACAATACTGCGGCAACAATCATAGCGACCAAGCTACCAATCTGGAAGAAGAAGAAAGTTTGACCAAACAAAACAAGGTTTGTCGTGCCACCACGATTCAAGAAATAGACATAGACAACATCAGAAAGCATCGAGAAGAAGATAGAGATTAGTGTAATTCCTGCCACTCTAAAATCTGGAGTATGTTTCTTCTTGCCGTCACTCATTAGAGCCACTACACAGGCGCCGGCCATAATAAAGAGGAAGCCGAGCGACTGACTAGAATTAATCTTTTCGTTCAACATTACAACGCCAAGACCAAGCGAAATCAGAGGTCCAACCTGACTAAAGATTGTAATATCAACCGTATCGCCTTCTCTTAGAGCTTTTAGGTAATAGACGCTACCAATGACATTTATTGCGCCCGCTAGCATCAAGCCAAGAGCATCCATTGGGGTAACCATAAAGACAGAGCGACCAAAAATCAGAAGGAGTACGATTAGTGAAATACAAAAAATCGGAATGCGCGACAAAATAAACGCGCCCGCCTTTTTACGCTGAAATTCATTGTCTACGACATGGTTTTCGACATAGCTACCAATTCCGTAGAAGATAGCTGCCACAACTGGCAAAAGTACCCACAGCATAAGAATATTTTAGCATAAGCGCTACCAGTTTTGCCAGGAAGGACTATTTGCCCCGAGCAACCGCGTCAGGATTAAAATCATCGCAAAAATCCGTACTCGCCTTAAAATCGAAAAGCTGAGCAAATAGCCTCTCTAGCGACAGGCAGCCAACAAGTTTCTTCTTGTTATCTATTACGAGCGCATAATTCTTTTCGCTTCGTAGGAAGGCCGAGAAGATTTCTTCGACAGAATAATCATCGCGAATAAACAAGATGTCTTTGTCGAGATACGGGTCAATAGT
>JAUMYE010000091.1:0-426 GCA_030528815.1 Candidatus Saccharimonadota bacterium
GCTGCTCCAGCAGAACCAGGTGCTCCTGCAGCACCTGCAGAACCAACAGCTCCAGCTGATACAACAACCCCTAGCGAACCAACAGCTCCCCTAGCTTAAGCTCGCAAAACTAAAAAATATCCACAAATCACAGTGGATATTTTTTTAGTTTTGCTAATCTGGGAGTAAACTTAAAAATCAGGCAAGTATTGATAGCTGACTCTTTGGTAAATCAAAAAATATCTGCATGTTCTTTTGCAGATATTTTTTGTTTACCAAAGACTAGGCAATACTTACGATTTCAATCTTGGTATATTTCTGGCGGTGACCAATTTCTTTGTGGACACGCTTCTTAGAATGGTAACGAATGACGCGGAGCTTTTCACCGGCGACTTTCTCTTCTACGATCTTCGCCTTTACCTTTACTCCCTTAACTGTTGGTTCGCC
>JAUMYE010000091.1:436-3014 GCA_030528815.1 Candidatus Saccharimonadota bacterium
TTTTGTCGCCATCAATTACGAGCAAAGCGTCAAGAGCGAGATCTTTAGTTCCTTCCGGGAGGAGGTCCACCAGGAGGGTCTCTTTTTCAGCGACAACATACTGTTTGCCGCCAACCTTAATGACTGCTTTTTTCATATAGACTATTTTAACAGATTACAAATAATTTTGCAAGCGAACCAGATGGCCATCTTATCGTTTACAACAAAAAAGAACCTTAGCTACCCACTGCTAAGGCTCTTTATAACCCTATTCTGCTACCCATCTGCAGGACATTGTTTTACAAAGAAAAGATCAAAATTACGCTATTTATAAAGGTTCAAGCTATTTCTCAAGCTATATACAAGTTTTTAAAAAGAAGTTTTACAAATGTTTGTTTTGCACAAAAGCTACAAATTACATGAGCTCGTTTGTTTATTCATTCTAGAATCATCTAGTATTACAGCTCGTATTTTTGTAACTCATTCCGATGAAATTTAACAATAAATTAACTGCGAGATAAAAATTTATTGTTCTTCCTCACCGAGTTCTAAATGAACCTGAGTCTTCGCGGAATCCCTTACGCGAATACTCTAATCCCCCAGATTAAGCCCCCCTAGTTACTTAATCTATTTATCTGATTTTTCAGACTTGTCTGTAGAAGCATCATCATGAGGCTTGCCACCACTCTTTGTAGTTTTAGCCATCTTATTTACTTCTTTCTGGCTGCGATACCAATAGGCACCACCAACACCAAGACAGATTACAGCGATAATTGCAGTTGCAATTTCGACTGGACCCGTATGAGGAAATTCTTGTGGTATGTTTGGTTTGTCACAAATTTCCGTAATTGTAATCGTAGATTGATCCGTATGTGTACCAGTAGTATCATCCGTTACGGAAATCGTATTTGGATAAGATGCCGTAGTACAATCAATCAAATCATATAGGTTATCTTTTACTTTTACCTGATAGGTAATTGTCGCAGAAGCACCAGGACCATAAGTACCAGTGTTAATGCCATTTATACCAATCACGTCATCAAGTATGACACCATCCGGATTAGCATTGTTTACAAGCTTTGTGGTACCAGGAATAAGATCTACTTCACCCGGCAAATCATCACGGAAGGTTACATTTGTAAGATCTTTACTACCGTTGTTCGTGTAACGAATACGATAAGTAACTGTATCGCCAGGCTTAGCCTGAACATTCTTAGAGAAGTTTACGCCATCAAGCGAAGCTTCCTTAATAATCTGCGAATCAGCCTGCTCTGTATGGAACGTATAGCTAATATAGCCAGAATATTCCGCACAAGCACAGATCTTACCATTCATTTCGAGGCTACCGATTAGAGCACCACCCCTCTTTAAATCAGTAGGAAAGATGTCGTTATCGTTCTCTGCGTTAGTGGCAAGCTTTTGGCCATTTGTTGGATTGTTATTGTGAAGCGTTACGGTTGCTTCGTCAAGAACAATCTTCATCTCCTTATCGGTTGGGTTGGCTAGGTTAAGACTATCAAAGACGTAATCGCCTTCAGATAGGACTACCTGACCATTATCATCCCAATAATAAGTATTCGTATCGTTATTCCAGTGGAAGCTATCATAGGAGAACTGAGCACCAAGCTGGGCATCGTTCTGACCTGCAGCTACGGAAGCTGGAATCTTCATACGAACGCGCGTGTTGTATAGTGTACCAACACCGCCACATTCACCCATATCGGTATAACCTTCTGGGTAAGCGTAATTGTTGTTAATGAAGTATTCTGCTGCTTTAGCTTTTAGATTGCCAATCTGACTCATAGCGTCATTGTGGTAATAGACGCGTACTTCGTAAGTCTGACCAGCTTCTAGCCTCAAGGCTTCGCCGTCGTTAGAATACGTCTCGAAGTTCGCATTCGTATCGCTTGCGACACGTACACGCACGAACTCAAGCTCGGATCCTAGACCTTCACCAAGACAGTCTTTGGTGTTATCACCATCGACATAGTTGTCTTCGTGACAGTTGTTCGTAATATGGTTCAAGATACCATATTTCGAAGGCTGACCCATGGTGTAGCGTTCATCTATGTTGGTATCCCATGCCGATGTGTTGGCAACGGGAGCAACTACTGATGTCACTGCAGCCACAGCTGCCGCGAGCAGTCCCCTCCATTTACGTTTGATATTTTTTTGTTTTAGCATAACAAACTCCTTTTTACTTTCTAAAATCCATCGGAGATTCCGCTGATATCTACTGGGGCTGCGGTCTCCTGTCCACGCTGGTTATTAATGTCATTCTGTTCTTGATGAGCTGCTTCTTGTTGTTGCTGCTGTGCCGCATCCTCTGGAGTACGGTTTACATCGCCAGCATGTTCGCCGTTAGCGTTCTGCGCCTGTGGACTTACAGGTTCAGTTGTAGTCGTACCGTTGAGGTCGACTTGATTCCTGTTTTCGGTAACCTGAGTACCTTCTTGAACTGGTGTTACGTTACCACCTTGGCCTTGTGCTAGAGCATCCTCGTGTTTAGCAACGTCCTGGGTTGTAGTAGTTGTAACAGGAGTTGTCTCAGTTGGAGTCGTAGTAGTTTGTGCAGGAGTAGTTGTGGTTTCGGTAGGAG
>JAUMYE010000018.1:0-10086 GCA_030528815.1 Candidatus Saccharimonadota bacterium
TACTCGCCACCCTCGATAGTCTTCGCGATATCATTCGCGGAAGACGAGCTAGCAAAATGCAAATCATCCGAGCTAGCGCCAAGACGAACCGCGCGCATCTTTACCTGACCTGCAGATTCCTCGCCAGAAACATAGAGAACCTTATGTCCAGCACCAGAAATCGTGGCGCAGATTTGCATCAAGATTGTAGACTTACCCATGCCAGGCTGACCCGCTAGGAGCGCCACGCCGCCAAGCAGAATGCCGCCGCCGAGCACTAGATCAAGATCCGCAAAACCAGTAGTTAGACGACTACCAGCATCAGAAGGCTCGATAGTATTAATCGAGACCGCATCAAGTCGCTTGCCAGAAACCGAACCTTTCGCAAGTGCAGACTTCGCCTCAGCCTCAACCGAAGCCGCCTGTTCTAAAAGAGTATTCCACTCGCCACAGTTCTCGCAGCGTCCTACCCATTTTGCATAATTCGCGCCACAATTCTGGCACTGATACCTCGTCTTTAGTTTTGCCATATATTAAGTGTAACATCTGAGGCGTTTTTAAGAGCAAGCTTAAGCAGTTTGATTGACTTTTCATTGAATTTATGCTATAATTAACAGATACGGAAATCCGCTAGATCTTTAAGGAGGGATATTTCTCATGCTTAGTAGAGAAAAGTTCAAGAAGAATCGGCAACGTATTTGCGCTTTGCTTGGCGCCATACTCACCGCTTACTACATCCACAAAGGAGCCGAAAATAACGGCAAGACCGTCTTCGTTGCAGTCGCAATATCTATGTGCGTCTATTTCATCTGGCACTGCATCGATAGAATAATCGGCATGCTATTTCCGATAGTTGTCGATTTGCGCAACTTCGAGAACGACAAGGTTGACCGCAGCGATCCATATCACATCATCATTCGTCCTGGATCCCGTGCACCCGAAATCGAGCTCGAAATAGACAATGATGACCGCGTAGAACTGCTCAAAATTGGCGACCTCAAAATGCGCCAAAGTGACCGCGAATATTGTTATCTTCGCATAACAAACAAGCGATTCATAAAAGCCGACCCTGATATGGCCTACACTATCACGGAGATGATCAAGACTAATTTCGGCAAGGTACAGAAAACCGGCATTAGTTATCTGGTTGATCATGCATGATTAATCCTTTTATCTCCCCCCCGGATTATCCGGGGATTTTTCTTGCAAACAAAAATCCCCCAGCTTTGCTAGGGGATTAGTTATTACGCGCCGATTACTTCGTCCACAATGCCATATTTTTTGGCTTCTTCTGCGGACATCCAGTTGTCTCGGTCCATATCTTTTTCAATCTTTTCAAGGCTTTGGCCGGTATTCTTTGCCATCATCTCGGCAAGCACCTTCTTGAGGTAAATACCTTCGCGAAGTGCGATTTCCTGATCTGTAATCTTGCCCTCGGTGCCAGAGCTTGGCTGATGAATCATGATACGAGCGTTCGGCAGAGCAAAGCGTTTACCTTTTGTGCCACTAGATAGAAGCATGGCACCCATCGAAGCCTGAAGGCCAATACCAATCGTCTGAACATCTGGCTCGATATAGTTCATAGTATCGATAATACCAAGACCATCATAGACGGAGCCGCCTGGAGAGTTAATATACAACTTAATATCCTTCTTTGGATCTTCGTAGGCTAGATGAAGTAGCTGAGCAATAACAATATTAGCAGTCGCAGAGTTAACTTCGTCGCCCAAGAAAATTACGCGTTCTTTCAAAAGACGGGAATAAATATCATAGGCACGTTCGCCACGATTCGTCTCTTCGACAACCGTAGGAACTAAATAATCTTTCATGTTTTCCTCCTTGCTATAATCATAACTTTATTAGCACTCTAATGTCAAGAGTGCTAATTGTTTATTCGTTCGTAATCTGGTCTTCAGTATGGTCAACTCTACTATTAATAGTATCGTAGAGTTTGTTACTGGCTGCAACGTTGTCATTATATCTCTCGATCAATGCATTTGTTTCGTCGATCACATTAGACAAAGCATCATAATCTGCATTTAGCTGATTCTGCCTATTTAGTAGCTCAGCGCGCTCGGCTTGAAACTCTGACTGGCTAGCAAACGAACCGCTAGCCGCACGATTATTAAAGTTCTCAATATCAGTCGAGAGGCTATTAAAATCTGCTTTATACTTCGCAGTCCTCTGTTCAATTTCGGCGCGCTTCTCGTCGATTTGGCTAGCCAAGCTACTTGCCTCCTGCTCGAGCTTCTCAAACTTGCCGTTATACTTATTAAAGTAGCCGACAATCGTTTCTCGATTATTGAAGTATTTCGCGTAATGCTTCGATAGATCCGAGGTTAATGACGATTCTGGAATTTGCGAACCAATCACCGAATGGAGTTCATCGTAATATTCGTCCGAGCTATAGGTCTTCATATGCGCTGCCAGGGCATCCTTATTGGCCTTATAGACACTTTCTAGGTCGTCCTGAAGATTCTCTTTCTCGCGAGAGGACAAGCGTGCCCAGACCGCATGAAGCAGCTCGTGCGCTAGGACTGTTTCCCTAATACCGTCTAGCTCAGAATCCGTAATATTATAGACATAGACTCTTTTCTTTGCATAGCAACCAAGTACCGAAGAATTACTCTCTTGACTTGAATAACAGTTCTGATTAAACTCTGCCGCATCCTGCAGCTCTGGTCTGGAAGCGTTAAAAATACGTTTGCCAGTAGAAGTTAGATCGTCTTTTTCGAGTAGCTTCACCATTTCCGGGGTCGGCTCATAACCTTGCGCAGCAAAGATGTCAGATAGCGCAGTATAGTCTACGCCAAAGATTAAGAACAACACTAAGCCCACGAAAGCCAGGCTAATAATTAGCCCAAGAAAACCAAAACCATGAGTCGTTTTTCTCATGATTTTAGTATAACACGTGCTTTTTATTCTTTAGCTTTGGTAAGAGTTAGCTCTTTGTCTTTGAGGCTAATCTTTGCGATATCGCCCTTAACAAGCTTGCCAGCCAAGATATTATCTGCAACAAGCGATTCTAGCTCATCTTCTATCTCGCGGCGGAGTGGGCGAGCACCATTCTTTGGATCGTAGCCCTTATTGATAAGATACTTCTTTGCGTCTTCCTCGATTTCGATACCAATAGACTGAGCAGCAAGGCGCTTCTTGAGTCTAGCGATAAGATTATCAAAGATACGGCTAACGTCCTTTTCGGTCAAAGCGTTGAAGGTAACAATTGCGTCGAAGCGGTTAATGAGCTCTGGGCGCATAAGCTTTCTGAGAGCCTTCATCGCGGAAGCTTCATTTGCGGCATGCTCTGCCTCGAGCGCCTTCGCATCCTTCTTTGTCTTTACTGTGAAGCCAAGCTCGGACTCGCGATACATTTCTTCAGCGCCAAGGTTGCTGGTTAGAATCACGATAGTGTTATTGAACTTAACCTTCGTGCCCTGACCATCCGTCAAGACGCCGTCTTCGAGAATCTCAAGCAAGATATTAAAGACGTCTGGATGAGCCTTCTCGATCTCGTCAAACAACACGACAGAGTATGGATGGCGACGAATCTGCTCAGTAAGCTTACCGCCATCATCATAACCAACATAACCCGCAGGAGCACCAACAAGGCGACTGACGTTATGCTTCTCGCCAAACTCAGACATATCGATCTTTACAAGTGAGTCATCACCGCCAAAGACTTCCCTTGCAAGAACCTTGGCGAGCTCAGTCTTACCTACGCCCGTAGGCCCCATAAAGATGAAGCTACCGATTGGGCGATTTTCATCCGAGATACCAGAGCGACCGCGACGAATCGCTTTACTGACGGCCTTGATGGCATCGTTTTGGCCAATGATTTCTTTCTGCAAATGATCTTCGAGATGGAGCAATAGCTCCTGCTCGGAACCATGAACACGACTAACGGGAATACCTGTCTTTAGGCTAATAGCCGTAGCAAGATCCTCGCTCGTAACAGCTGGGGTTCTATCGAAATCCTTATTCTGCTTTTCTAGTTCAGCAAGCTTTTCTTCGAGCTGAGCGGCGCGAGTCTTGAGCTTTGCGGCATCCTCATATTTCTCAGCATCAGCAGCTTCCTCAATCTTGCGTTGCAAGTCAGAAAGCTCAATCTTTGCCTTCTTATAGTCACTACCGCCACGCTTGTCCAAAGATACACGCGCAATAGCAGAAGCTTCATCAATAACATCGATGACCTTATCTGGCATAAAGCGGTCAGAAATATAGCGCTGCGATAAGTTGATAGCTTCTTCTAGAATCTCGTCAGAAATCGTAACGACATGGTGCTTTTCGTAATGCCCCTTGATACCCTTCAAGATGCGAAGAGTAACAGTTGTGCTTGGCTCGTCAACCATAACAGTCTGGAAGCGGCGAGCAAGCGCCTTGTCCTTCTCGATATATTTACGATATTCATCAAGAGTGGTTGCACCGATGAGCTTGAGATTGTTGCGAGCTAGAGCTGGCTTCAAGATATTTGCAGCATCCATGCTGCCCTCAGAAGAACCAGCACCATTTAATAGATGAAGCTCATCGATAAATAGGATTACAGTATCATCATCGACAGCCTCGTCAATAATACCCTTAATGCGTTCCTCAAACTCGCCACGGAACTTCGTACCAGCAACCACAGCACTAAGATCAATCTGGAAGATACGCTTGCCGATAAGCTTTTCTGGAACATCATTCTTTACAATGCGCATGGCAAGACCTTCAACAATAGCAGTCTTACCAACACCAGCCTCACCGATGAGAACCGGGTTGCTCTTTGTGCGGCGGCAAAGGACCGTAACGGCGCGCTCGATTTCTTTATCGCGACCAATAACCGTATCTAGGCGACCAGCACGAGCCTCCTCGGTCAAATCTGTACCATATTTAGATAGGAAGCGATAACCAGCGCGCTTACCAGCTTTGCGCTTTTGCTCCTCGATTTTCGCCTCGTCAGCTTCCTGCTCAACGATATCCTCGATATTCTTCGCAACTTCATTAAGATCGACATTTAGCTTGCCAAGAAGAATTGCGGCGCGAGAATTTGGCTGACGAACAAGAGAATGAACGAGATGCTCGGTACCGATGACGTCTAGGCCGTTTTCCCTAGCAAAATTCATAGACATGCGGAGAGTAAGAACAGCAGCCTCGGACAAAGACATCATAGCCATTGGCGAAGCTGGAACATCTACTGCCTGCTTGCCATGAACTTTTTCAACTTCATTGAGGTTTACACCCTGCTCGCGAAGCACGCGCGCACCAGTCGAAGTATCCTGAGCGAGAATACCCATAAGGAGATGTTCTGTGCCCATATAACCCTGACCATAGCGCTTGCTATAGTAGTCAGCTTTTTGTAAAGCGAAACGCGCGTTTTCGCTTAGATGATTCATAATTTCACTAAATTCGTCCATCATTTTCTCCAATCTAGTCAGCTTGTAGGGGGAATTTTTACGGCAAGCTTAACTGTATTCTATTGTATATAGTTTAGCACTCGGGTGTCAAGAGTGCTAATATATTATTTTCAAACTTTAGCATTTTAGCTATTGACATATCTGTTATTATCTGTTAAAATAGGAAAATCGTTCTTTAGAAAGGCTGTTACCGGGAGCGCAAACTCCAAATCTATCTACGGTATCAGTAACGAGGTGACTATATGGAAAAGAAAACAAGAAAAGCTGCAGCAAAAACTACAGCAGAGGTAAGAGCACTCGTAATCGTGCCTTCATCTTACCGTCCCGAAGAAACGAGAGTTGCTAGCGCACTCACCGATTTCGTTCGCAAGCTCGGCTACGGCATCTGCCACACAAGTTCTCCCGGAATGCGATTCGAATCCATTGAGGAGAGACATCAGGACAGAATCAAAACTGCCTTGAAGGATGGCGTTGCCGTCTATGTATTCGGAGCTAACAGCGAACTCGAGAATATGGGCTGCATCATGATGGGTAGTCTCAAGAACGACCCGATCAAGCGTCTCAAGATGGCCCTTCAGGCATAATCGTTTCATCCACATATTATTCACTCTCCACCCCAAAACTCCCGCCAGTCTCTGACGGGAGTTATTTTATTCTCCAAGAAGTTTCAAGAATTCTGCTTCGTCTATAACTTTCGTGCCAAGCTTTGCGGCTTTTTCAAGTTTAGACTTACCTGTATTTCGGCCAGCAACGAGGTAATTTGTACTTTTTACAACGCTACTGTGGAATTCTCCGCCAAGCGCACGAATCTTCTCTGCTGCCTCGTCGCGCCCCATAGAATCGAGCGTACCCGTAACAACAAAGCCAAGACCAGCGAGCTTACCATTTGAATTATCTTCATATACCGGTTCGACGCCAATTTCTTTTAGCTTATCTAGTAGCGCAAGATTATCTTCGTCGGCAAACCAAGCAAGAATAGACTCGGCGACCGTAATACCAATACCAGGCATCTCGGTCAAATCTTTCTCCGTTGCATCGCGAAGATTATCTAAAGTCTTAAAATGCGCCGCAAGATCAATGGCAGTCTGAGCGCCAATATGGCGAATACCGATAGCCGTAATAAACTTTGCAAGCGGCGGATTCTTTGTAGCCTGAATATTCTCTACGAGCTTGTGCGCAGAAAGTTCGCCAAAGCGTTCCAAATCCATAACCTGGCCAGGCGTCAAAGTATATAGGTCGGCAATCGAAGAAACGAGACCACTGTCGATAAGAGCTTCAACGTTTTTCTCGCCAAGACCTTCGATGTTTAGAGCAGGCTTACTGGCATAGTATTCAATCGCGCGCTTGAGCATTTGATCCGCACTACTACCCTTAACACGATAAACAACTTCGCCAACTGGGCGCTCAAATTCTAGCTCTGGATATTGTTCATGCAAAGCCTCTTCATAATCAAAAGGCTTAGAATCGCTTGGGCGAAGCTCGGTCAAAATACGGTTAATCTGCGGAATAATATCTCCGGCCTTATATATAACAGCCGTATCGCCAATGCGCGCGTCAAGGCGAGCAATCTCGTCAGCATTATGCAGCGAGGCATGACGAACAGTCGTACCTGCAAGCTGAACTGGATCAAAAACCGCTACTGGAGTTGCCGCACCGGTACGACCAATCGAGATAACAATATCTTTAATAATTGTCGTAGCTTCTTCGGCTGGATATTTATAAGCAATTGCAGCACGAGGCGTCTTACCAACAATGCCAAGCGCCTGATAAACCTTGCGGTCATTGACCTTAATAACTGCACCATCAGTACCAAATGGAAAATCTCCGCGCACTGTATTTAGATGCTCAATAAACTCGAATGCGCCGTTGATATCTTTGTAGACTTTTTGTTGGCGCGAAGTGCGGAAACCAAGCTCGTTCAACTTATCGTAAACATCAGAGTTCTTTGGAAGATTTGGCGAAACCATATCATAGCCCATAAACTTGAGCGGGCGAGAAGCTGCAACCTTTGGATCGAGCTGACGAATCGTGCCAGCTGCAAGGTTGCGCGGGTTAGCGAATTCTGGTTTGCCGGCAGCCTTCTGAGCCTCGTTGATTTTATCAAAATCCGCCTTAAAGATAACTACTTCGCCGCGGACCTCAACATGCCCCATCAAATCAATACGAAGCGGAACGTTCTCGATTGTGCGGACATTCATCGTAACATCCTCACCAACTTTACCGTCGCCACGAGTGACAGCCTGTTTCAAGAGACCATCTTCGTAAATCAAGGCCATTGCGAGACCGTCCATCTTGATATCTACAAACAACTCTGGATTAACTGCGCCAAGCTTTGCGATGCGCTCGAGCCAGTCACGAATCTCTTCTTTCGAGAAAACATCGGCGAGCGAAATCATGCGCTCAGCATGCTTGACCTTCGTAAACTTATCTAGTGCACGACCAGCCACACGCTGAGTTGGCGAATCTGGAGTAATAAGCTCTGGATATTGCTCCTCGAGCTGAGACAACTCATGCTTCAAGCTATCCGCTGCCGCCTCAGACATCGTCGACTCATCAAGAACATGATAATGATAGCGATAATCGTTAATCAAGTCGCGCAATTTCTCGATGCGCTCAATAATTTCTTTCGGAGCTTTAGTGTCTGTCATCTAGCATCCTCCTATAGAACAGATATAAATACGAAGTTCCGTAAATAATCGAGAAGCAGATCATCGCCTGAAGCGCAATCGGAACAAACGGAACGTTCTGAATAATCTCGAAGTTCTCTTTGAGAATAAGGTCGAGCCAGACAATCGGAATCATAATAACAATCCAAAGAACCGCCAAAACGAATAATAAATACAGGACGCGGATAATATACTTGATTCTCCTGCCCTGCATTACATCCGTAGCGGCATGAATCGCAGCCATTGGATAGATACCTGGAACCGTAACTGCAGATAGCGCCACAAGTGATACCGGCAAAAGATACAAGGAAAGTGTCAAAAGAAGTGCCGCAAACACAAAGAATAGGAAGGCATAAAGCGGCTGAGACAAGAATTCCGTTTGAAGCGCCACCGAGTAGACAATAATTGTAATAAAGAGCGGAATAAGATGAACAAACATGACTAAGAACACCGCAAAAACAGAAATAAGCGGCGACAAGGCATTATAGAGGCCGTCCCTAAAACGAGGCTTATTGCCTGCAAGGAGATGCCTTAGATAATAGGTCGTAATTAGCCAGAGCGAAGCCACAATAAAGACGAGGAGTACCGCCTGAACATCGGTCAAGCTAGTAGATAGACCGCCCGTAGAAATGGAGCTAACTAGAAGCATAGCGGATTTTGCAAAGCGTCCAAGCTCACCTATGCCGTTATATTCTGCACTAATATCGATAGATTCTTGCAAGGTCTTATATGAGCTCTCGCTGAGCACACCGACCAAGATAACGTTCGCAAAAACCGTAAAGAATAATAGGAGACCAAAAAGTTTCCAGTTATGAAAGATGATTTTAAAAGTCGTAAACGTATGACTTACGAGGCCAGGAGCCGCAAGCGGACGCTCATATTCTTCACGATAGGAGCGCTTGAAAGAATGGTGCAATTTTACGCGCGCACGCTTCTTATCCCAAACGCGTTCCTTGGAATCACGATAAGCCTGTTTGAATGTTTTGTGAGTTTTACGGACTTTTTGTTTCTTTGCTCTAGAATCGGGATTATTCGAATCTATTCCTGTATTTTTCTTCTTAGACATCTCACCTTTCTTTCCCATATAATTATTATACCATCCTAGTGTTATCTAGCCCTTCGGATAAAGTTGCAGCCGTAAGGAAAATTTGAACAATACCACAGGATACCTTTCTTGTCGTTTTTCTTGATTAGTTGCCCCGTTTCGCAGCGCGGGCATAGCTCTCCTTTTAGACTTGCCAGCTTCGGCGAGAGCTCGAGCAGAAACGGCGAAGGGTTCTTTGGATTGGCGAGCAAAATCGTTGCAAGCCTAGCGCGAGTAATTGCAACATAAAACAGGCGCCGCTCCTCTGCGAAAGCAAATTGCTCTTCTTTCGCGAGCAGCATATCCAGTAGCGGATCATTTTCCCTTTGCGCTGGCATCCCCATAATATCTGAGTTCATATTTAGAACAATCACGATATCTCGCGTTATACCTTTAGACTTGTGCATGGAACAGAATTCGAATTTTAGCTCTTCGCATTTAGTACTCCGCCAAATAACCTGCTGGTCTTTAATCTTAATATTTTCTGCTTCTAGTCGATTAATATCCGAGTTAAAGCGCGATATGATTTGTAGTTCCATTTTGCTCAGTTTTTCATAGCCATATTTCTCATGGAGTTTCTTAATGGCTTTTTCGAAAGCCGACACATCCGAGAAACGTTCCGAGTTCTCATCATTCAAGACAATCTCGATTGAAGTTGCAGTCTTTTTAGAACTGCGCGCTCTTTTATGAATCTGAAGAGGATTTCTTTCCACGAATGCGCAGCTCTTTTGCAAGGTCGGAGCGCCAAAACGATGCGTCGTTTCAATTAGACTCCGCCTTGTATACTTACAAAAGTATTGCTCAAACTTATTAATTAACTCAAGATTACTGCCCGTAAAACGGTAGATAGATTGCCAGTCGTCACCTACGGCAAAGAGTCGGCATTTTGGATTCTTGTCCAGGATTGCGAAGATTAACTGCTGGCGATTTGGCGATAAATCCTGCACCTCGTCAACCAAAATATATT
>JAUMYE010000018.1:10096-12806 GCA_030528815.1 Candidatus Saccharimonadota bacterium
CGCAGCCACGCATACAGCTAGGTTCAGAGCGGACCAGCCAAGTAGCCTCATTTATCATGTCAGCAAAATCATAGAGGCGGTTTAACTCCAGGTATTCTTCATAATCTTTGTATATGATTTCTAAAATATCCAAGAATAGCTTCGCCCGGTACCTCTCATACTTCGCCTTAGGCTTCTTAGCACGTTTTCTTAAATCCTTAAACTCAAGCATACTGTTTTTAAATAGCGACAAAAAGGTTTCGAGTTGTTTTAGAAAAGCTTCAAAATCCTGATTATAGTACTTCTGGATTAGCCAAAATATCTTATCTTCATCTAGGCGCTCGCACTTTAAACCCATTCCTTCCAGCTTTTCTTTTGTATAGTCCAACAGCTCACACTCAGCCCAGCGCCAAGATTCGAGCTCCAAATATTTCGTCTTATAGTGAGCATTAATCTTGCGCCGCCAGCATAGATCTTTATAGCAGCTTTTACCGAGCATAGATTTGCCGCGTTTATCTATGGCGGCAAAATCTATATAAATATCTCCGCAAGTAAAACTGGGCTTATAGTTCAAATCTTTGAAGTTTTGCCGATATTTGTAATTAACGCCATGAATAGTTAACCAATTAGCCAAAATCTGCTCTTCTTTACTACGAATAAAATCCCCTCTGATTTTACCCTTCTCGATAAACTCTTTCCGAAACTCATCCCTTAGACTCAGGCGAAGATAAAGGCGGTTATAACTCACAAAATCCTTAAGACTTAACCCTTGCCCAGGAGCCACAGGAGCTGAAAGATAGAACAAGATATAATCATTGAGTTTTCTAGCAAAATCCGAAGAGCCTTTCGCATGTTTTAGGACCGAATCTTTAATAAACTTCGAAGTTTCTTCGGGCGAAATTAGCTTTTTCTTACCTAGATCACCAGAGCTTTGCTCCGAGATTATCTGGTTACCTAGCGAATGAAAGGTGCGGATCTGCACACCCTTAACCGAGCAACGCTCGACCAACTCCTTAACGGTTTTGCTCGTAAAAGAAATGACCAAGATATTCTCCGCGCGGAGCTTTAGTTCATTGACCAGATACTCCACCTTGGCCAAGAGGCTCATAGTTTTGCCGCTCCCGGCCGAAGCCAAAACCAATTGAGCATCCTCACAAGCGACCACCGCCTCGGTCTGTTGCTTATCTAGACTCATTGCGCCAAGCCTTAAACCGCGTCTTTTTGCATGATTTACAAATATAAAGTTATGGATTTTTCTGAAGATTTCTCGAAGCCACCCCAGGCGAAGTCCACTAATTTGGGATTTTGGGATATATTTTTGTTGCTTCTTGGCCTCCAGATTTTTCATGCAGATAGTATGCTCTTTCCACTCTAAAAAGAAAGCTTTAGCATGGATAGTATTGACAAAATACACCGCTTATGCTATAATATGGATTATCATTTGCTTTTGCGGCAAATGAAGTTAATTTAAGAAGATTTGCTAAAGAAAAAGATTTCTTAGCAGACCGACAAGAGCATAAAGCTTTACACTTTTATCGGTCTGCTAAGCTTCGGCTAATGCTAGACTAAATACTACTTTTAGGAGGCATTTATATGCTGTACGTTTCTTTTTCTAACGAAGGTCACTACACCACCGATTTACGTTTCTCTAACACTCCGATTGTTCCTGTTATCCCTAGCCCCAACGGCGCCCCTCACATTCTGCCTAACGGTAGCTACGAGGTCGATCTCGACATCAAGAAGGTCGATGATGAGGACAAAGTCACCCTCACCAAGGCATCCGAGGACGTTATCTGGATCATTGCACAGGACTCTACTTTCGGATGGACTAACGCTCGTGCGGGCTGCTATGGCTCCAAGAGAGGCCACGTAAGCCTGTTCAGACCAAGAGACACAGATGTTGTAGTTTACAAGATGGAAGCAGATTCCTGGTTCGTTTCCGATAAGGTTGTATATCACAATGACAACGGCGTACTTGTAAAGTATTCCGTGGACAATGTTATCGGTTGGGAAACCTGGGAAGCTTTCTTCCACACCTTCATCGACACCAATGCGATCGAGTTCATGACCCGTGACTCTGCAGATTACGAAGCTCGCGTCAAAAACCCGAACTACTGCTACTCCTCACGCATCTACTTCTGATCACTACAGTGTCGCAAATCTTCTCCTGGCGCCCCGCTCATCCGAGCGGGGTTTCTCTTGTTTCAAAAATTCCAAGATAGCTTGATTATATTAAGCGCAAGATGCTAAAATACTGATATGGTGCGTTGGCGGAGCAGTTACGCAGAGGTCTGCAAAACCTCGTAGACCAGTGCAACTCTGGTACGCACCTCCATTTTTTAGGTAAAAGTTTGCCCAAGTGGCGGAATTGGTATACGCGGCGGACTTAAAATCCGCTTCCCTTACCGGATTATGAGTTCGAGTCTCATCTTGGGCACCAAAACTAATTAGAAAGCGCCATTTTGGCGACTTTTCTTTTTTCGCTCTATCAATAATAGCGCTCAAAAGAAGAATTCACCAAACTTGCGCTTTCTATCTTAGTTTCGTTTTTATTTCCGAGACGAGAACGCACCCTACCCGCCTTATTGACTTTTTATGATGTTTATGCTATAATAACAGAGCCTAGTCATTAGACTGGAGTATCTTATTATGGAGGCGACAAATATGAACAAAATCATATCTCGCTCAAAAGAATTACTCGCTTTACTTATCGCAGCAACTGCGATTAGTG
>JAUMYE010000019.1 GCA_030528815.1 Candidatus Saccharimonadota bacterium
ATTTCCGAAGAATCATTGCCGGATATTACTGAAATCGTAAAGCCGCTAGATTTTTATGACGAAAGAAATCAACACATCTACAATGCGATGTGGAATCTTTACGAACGCCACCAGCCAGTAGATTTGCTTACCGTAACCGATGAATTAAAACGCCACAAGCTAATTACAAAAGCAGGCGGTGCAGCGTATATTTCCGAGCTTTCAACCTACGCACCAACCGCCGCCCACGCAAAAGCCTACGCAGAACTTATTGCAAACTGCGCCGTTCGTCGCCGTCTTATTGGCGCCGCCGCAGATATTACCGAATCTGCCTACAACGAATCCATCGAAACCGACGAGATCCTTGGCGATGCCGAGCAATCACTCTTTAAGGTTTCCGAGCAGAATACTCATGGCGACATGATCTCCATGGCGGACCTTCTTTCTGATACTTGGAATCATCTTGAGGAACTCCATGAAAAGAAGGGCTCTATTGCAGGCTACAAAACTGGCTACCCAGATCTTGATCGCATGACGGCAGGCTTCCACCGCTCCGACCTTGTAATCTTGGCCGCCCGTCCTGCTATGGGCAAGACCGCCTTGGCTCTAAACTTCGCTCAGAACGTCGCAAACATCAATAAAAAAGCTGTTTTGATTTTCTCCCTTGAGATGGGTAAAGAGCAGCTAATCAACCGTATGCTCGCCGATGCTTCTGGCGTTGATTCCTTCAAACTTGAAACTGGTAATTTTGACGTCGAAGATTTCGAAAAGATTGCCGAAGCTATGTCCGAGATGAGCGAATCAGATATCTATATTGACGATACGCCAGGTCTAACCGTCCTTCAGATGCGCACAAAAGCTCGCCGCGTTGCTCACAATAACGAGCTAGGCCTAATCATCGTAGACTACCTCCAGCTTATGTCTGGCAGCTCAAGAAAAGCACAGGACAACCGCGTGCAGGAAATCTCCGAAATTTCTCGCGGCCTAAAGCTTGTTGCGCGCGAATTAAACGTACCAGTTATTGCTTTGTCGCAGCTATCCCGTTCCGTAGAAAACCGCGTTCCACAGATTCCAATGCTATCCGACCTTCGTGAATCTGGTTCCATCGAGCAGGATGCCGACATCGTCATGTTCTTGTACCGCGAAGATTACTACAACCCAGAAACCGACCGCCAAAACATTACAGATTTAATTCTTGCTAAACACCGCCGCGGTGCGACTGGCTCTGTTGGCTTATACTTCGATAAGGCTCGCGTCCGCTTTATGTCACTCGATACACATCACGACGAAATGGAGATGTAACCGCCTGAAGCTCGGCCATATTTGCCAAGCAAAAACATTATGCTAAAATAATAGCAGTGAAAGACAAAACAAAGGAATTTTTTCTTTTCCGCCACCGTTTCATAATTGGCTACATTCTAATAATGTTGATTTTTGTAGCGCTTCTATTTATCTTGCCATCAATTGCGCCAGAAGGTCTTAGCCATGATGAAATGAATTCTGCCGTCACTTCAGACAATCTTCACTTAGATTTCATGAAGCAGGGGAACGTCGTAAATCTTCCGTATTATGCTTTGCAAAAATTAAGCATCAAGATATTCGGTTTAACGCTTTACGCTATTAAAATCCCTTCTATCATCTTTGGCGCATTTTCTGCATTATTCCTTACCTTACTCCTAAACCGTTGGTTTAAATCTGATGTTGCTATTATTGGCTCAGCTCTAGCAACGCTTTCTACAGCCTTTTTGTCGCTTGCAAACTTTGGTACGCCAGATATTCTATATATCTTCTGGATCTCTCTAATCCTCTGGCTCGGCAGTAAAATAGTTGGCAATAAGAATATTCACCCATTCTTCGTAATACTATTCACGAGCTCAATCGCATTATCTTTATACACACCACATCTTTGCTATATCGCACTTGCAATTCTTATCGCAGGCATCGCACACCCACATCTTCGCTACTCGATTAAGGTTCTAAAGCCATGGCAGCTAATCCTAGCGATTCTTATCTTCGCTGTCGGCGTAGCTCCACTTGGTATTTCTGTTTTCTATCATCACGGCATCATTCAAGAACTTGCGTTCATGGAGAATTTCTCGCAGGGAGCCTACATCCAGAACCTAAAGAATGCCTTTGCGCCATATTTTTCATTTACGCTCGCTTATGACAGTGTCCACCTAGCACCACTATTTGGCTTAGCGACAGTAGCACTTATCGCAATCGGCTTTATTAGCTCACTAGACAAGCTATTTGCATCCCGCAACTCCGTTACATATATGCTTGTAGCTTTTGCTGTGATTATTTCTGGTCTTAACGTAACCTGCGCTGCAATCATTATCGTACCAGTAGCAATCATGTGTTCAGCTGCTATCGATTCTATGATCATGCGTTGGAAGAGCATCTTCCCAAAGAATCCGTACGCACACCTTATCGGCGCAACTCCAATTGTTATCACCTTGGCTATTATGCTAATTTCTGGCCTTGCTCATTATATTCAAGGCTATCATTACACGCCACGCGTCACAAAGAACTTTAGCGAAGATCTAGCCTTGTTTACAAAGGAACTAAAAGCGGGCGATACACTAATCTTAAATACAGAAGACGAGAACCACGACTTCTATAAACTATTTGCAAAGAAGAACAATATTAATGTTAACTATGAATTCCCAAAGAATAGCGAAGGCCGCATAGCGGTTATTGAAGCGCCGGTCGAAGCTAAAGGATATGAACTATCCCATATCTCAACATCGTCAAAAAGCCGAAACTCTGATAGACTATACATATATACCAAAGTTACAGATAAGCAAGAAACAGGAGAATAAATACTATGGGTCAGACAATGGACCAGATGAAAATGCTTAACGAACTCCGCAAAGCCCAGAAGAGTCTCAAGAATGAAATCGTAGAAGTTGAAGCTGGCGACGGCGCAGTCGTTATCCAGATTACCGGCGAACTAAAAATCAAGAAGGTCTCCCTTGATCCAGAAAAAATCGATCTAGACGATATCCACGAAACCGAACGCTGGATTGAAAACGCTCTACGCGACGGCTATGCAAAGGCACAGGAAATCGCGACAGACAAGATGAAGCCATTGATGGGTTCTCTAGGAAATCTAGGTTTGTAGTCAAAAAATAGCTCTTATTTAAGAAAAGAACATCTTAAATAAAGAGCTATTTTTTATTCTTCATAAATCCTAGATTTCTAGAGAATCCTTTTTACGCGAACTAACCCGCCAAACAAGTAAACTTATGTATGCATTCTAAGGTTTTCGTAGCTTAGGATAGTTTGATGACTTAACTAGACTAAGCTACGAAAACTTAGATGATATAATAAGTTCATGTTACCATCCGCCCTCAATGACCTAATTGAATGCCTTGGCAGATTACCTGGAGTTGGTCCACGCACTGCTGAGCGCTACGCCTATTTCTTACTCAAGAACGACCGAGTCATTTCCAAAAACCTCGCGAACGCCTTAGATAAGCTTCACGACAGCGTCAAAACCTGCCCAAAGACCTTCGCGCTTATTAGTGAAGAAAACGTGCTATCTCCGCTTTACGATAGCCCAGACAGGGACAAAACCACCATACTAGTAGTAGAGGAGCCGCTAGATATCTACGCTATCGAGCATACTAAGTCTTATCATGGCACCTATCATGTCCTTGGCGGCGCGATCTCCCCAATGGATGGAGTTACGGCAGACCAGTTGCACATCAAAGAGCTAATCGACCGCGTCGAGGAAGATTCTGTAAAAGAAATCATTATCGCCACAAACCCATCAGTCGAGGGCGAGTCAACAGCGGTATTACTCGAGAAATTGCTCCACGAAAAATACCCAGAGCTCCAAATCACACGTCTGGCTCGTGGTCTACCTCTTGGTATTAGCCTAGAATACGCCGACCAAATCACGCTCGCCTCAGCGCTCAATAATCGCACTAAAATTTAATCCCCGCAACAGGGGATTTTTAGTAGCAAAAGCATTAGCCTTATTGACTTTTTGAACTAAATATGATATAATCAGAGAATCCGAAACACTTATCTTATCAAGAGATATCAAACCGGCGTACTTTTAGAATGGAATTAGTCCGAAATCCATCGTTCGCACTAAGAGTATGCCCGCTTTTTCCGAAGGAGGAAAAACAATGAATTCAACTAATAATCATCCCGAGAAACTGAACGATATCATGTGTCGTTACTTCTTCGAGGTCAGGGCAAATCTCGCCGATATCGTTTGCGATAATTATTACCACGTAATCGAACATCTGAACTGCTGGTTCGCAGCTCATCCCTACGAGGATTACGCTCCTGTGAATGTCGTAACTAGTATTATTAAGCATCAGTTTGATTATTGTCAGGCTATCGCATGGAGCCTCAGAGACTTCGATACAGAACTCCCCAACCTCGCAATGAAGAAGGGATTCTACGATTTGTATTACCCGGATCAGGAAAGAACTATATCTTACCGCGTTAAAGGCGAGACCTATGTTCTGCCCGAGGATTACAAGCGCAAGTTTTACGAGGACAAAAAACGCTTCGGTTTCAAAAATTGTAGCCATAGCTCGCCTTTAGCTATAATCGTTGGTCTTACTAAGTCTGGTTTAATTGCAAAGATTAGTGCCTATGACAGCGCAGGCGAACTTGTATATGAACACGACGACAGCACATATACAAATTTCGAGAAGGCATATTTTACTTACAAACCGGTTTATCAGTACATCTGCATCATGCCTGAATCTACAGAGCTCAAGACTGACGAGTTTCTTCACGTAACTAACATTCTCTGCAAAGATACAACTAGCTCTCCTAGAGACACAAAGATTGTCACGACTTTGCCCGAGAATTGTTACTTATTCTACGATTACGACCCCGAAGACTACGAGAATACGAACAAAAGACTTTGCGGCGTCCACTGGAGCCACCTCGTAGGATTCGGAAGAATGTACGAACTTCAGAGACAGGCAAAACGGCTGGAAATCATTCTTTAACGCTATATTTTTCGGATATCATTCTACAAAGGATAAGCGAACATCCTTTCCA
The DNA here is from genome assembly GCA_030528815.1 of Candidatus Saccharimonadota bacterium. Classification (GTDB taxonomy): domain Bacteria; phylum Patescibacteriota; class Saccharimonadia; order Saccharimonadales; family Saccharimonadaceae; genus UBA2834. Next base: position 5,014 of record JAUMYE010000019.1, read on the forward strand.
AATTATTCCATTCAGCCCCTGGGTTAAACCGGGGGCTTTTTACTGGTCAAAAATCTTATATCATGAGAAACATAAAAATAAAGAAATGCTCCTTACTCACAAAAAAATGCCCCCGCACCAGCGGGGGTATTTTTATATGTCTTATTTCTTATCGCTTGGCAATGGATGAGCTAGAGCCATCTTGCGAACTTCTTCGCGAAGCCTGCCATCAGTAACAGCATCCTGTCTCTTATCCTTGCAGATATCTACAACCTGCTTCATCCAATCAGCAATCTGAACCATATCCTTCTCGTTCAAGCCGCGAGAAGTAATCGCTGGTGTACCAAGACGAACACCGGAAGGCGTAAAGCGAGGCATCGTATCGTTTGGAATCGCGTTTGCGTTCAAAGTTAAACCAATACGGTCAAGCGCACGCTCGTAAGTCTTACCGTCAACGCCGAAGGAAGACATAATATCGACCAAGATTAGATGGTTTTCAGTGCCATCGCCAACAAGCTTGAATCCGCGTTCCTTTAGAGCGTCGGCCAAAGCCTTGGCGTTCTTTACAATATTCTTAGCATATTCCTTAAACTCTGGCTGCTCAGCTTCATACAAAGCAACTGCTTTAGCCGCAACAACATGCATCAATGGGCCACCCTGAGTGCCAGGGAAGACGGAACGATCAATAAGCGTAGGAATATTCTCAATCGTATGTTCAGGCTTCTTGAGTGGGTTAGTAACCTTACCCTTCGAAAGAATCATGCCGCCGCGTGGGCCACGAAGCGTCTTGTGAGTCGTAGTTGTCATGACATTGAAACCAAAATCTAGTGGGTTTGGATGTACGCCACCAGCAATCAAACCAGCAACGTGAGCCATGTCTGCCATAAGCAAAGCATCAGGACAGAACTCGTCACGAATCTTTACGACGCGCTCAAAATCAGGAATCTTCATAAAGGCAGAATAGCCAATCAAGATAATCTTTGGCTGGTATTCCTTAACCTTTGCCTCGATATCGTCGTAGTCCAAATCGCCAGTCTCAGGATTTGTGCCATAGTTTACAAAGTTGTAAATCTGAGCGCTTTGAGTAACCTTTGCGCCATGAGTTAAATGACCACCCTGTGCCAAATCCATACCAAGGACAGTATCGCCAGGCTGAAGCCATGCGTTATAAACTGCGTTGTTTGCCTGAGCGCCGCTATGTGGCTGAACGTTTGCATGATCAGCATGAAAAATCCTACGCGCACGAGCAATTGCTAGACGCTCAATCTTATCAGTATTATCCTGACCGCCGTAGTAGCGATAATCTTCCGTAGTAGCAAGAAGAGCCAAATCGTCATCACCGTCTAGGCCGGCAAAATTTGGATAACCTTCAGAATACTTGTTCGTAAGCACAGAACCCATTGCTTCAAGAACTTCTGCCGAAACATAGTTCTCGCTAGGGATAAGTTCAAGCCCTTCGCTCTGGCGTTTTTGCTCAGATTTGATTAAGTTTAATACTTTCTCGTCCATATAACCTCCGTTGAAACTGCAAAAATATGCATAATGTTAGTAATAAACTTTTTGCGAAAAGCTATTCTATTCCATGAGGTCATTATAGCATGCAAGAGAAGAAATATAGCGTTTTATAAAAAAACAATAGCATCTTGATTTTTTAGCCCAAATCTGGTATAATATAGGTACGACTGTCACATATACACTATAGGAGGTGATCATATGACAATGACAGTAGCAATCCTTTGGCTTGGCGTAGCAATCGAAACGCTTACTCTTGCCAAGGTTTTACAGAGGAACTCATATTCGCCTGAAGAATTCGCATATTCCACCCCTGAGATAGACCTCACTTACACAGACTCCTGTCAGACCATAGAGGTTCCGGATAACATTATGCTTATCGGACCTTACGGTGGGCCTCCTGGTGGACCTCCTCCTGGCGCACCTGGCGGACCTCCTCCTGGAGGACCTTGGGGCGGCTCAAACGGTTTCGGTAACTATGGAGGCTATTGGGGAGGCTTTGGCGGCTATGGTTACGGAATGGGCGCATGGGGCCCTAACGGCCTTACTCCTGGCGGAGAACAGAAGGGCGGCAAAGTCGCTCATCCTCCAAAAGTAAAGAGAAGCGCCTGGACTCGCTTTTGCGAAAGCCTCGACAGATTCTTCAAGTAACCGAGTTCCTACAACAAAAAATCCTGCAAGTTCGCTTGCGGGATTTTTCATTCTTTACAACGTCATGCCTTTTGCTGTAGAAAGACGGCCTTCCTTCAAATGTACGAAGTTAGCAAACATTATAGATATTCCACCGCAATAACTCAGACAATTAGAATTATTAATCCAATCATCAAGCTCTTCGTCAGAAATATCATCAACGCTCATTCTGGCAATATCCGTAATATTAATGCTTTGAAGAACCTTACCTTTCTCGGCTAGAAGTATTGCATTTCCAGTATAGGCATAGACTTCTTCCGAGCCGCGAAATTGCTTTAGCAGCTCACGCGCAGCGGCTTTATCTTTAGGCTTACCGTACATTTTTCCATCAAAGACAATATTCTGATCGGCCGCAACAATCAGGCGACGACCTCGAGCCTTTGTTTTAGATAAGACAGCCTGTGCCTTGCGCATGGATATTTCCGCCAATTGATTCCTGAAAGACTTAGAATTATCTGGCGTCTCATCAGCATCGCTAACCATAACCTCAAAAGGAATATCCACATCGATCATTTGCTGTTTACGCACAGCGGACTTTGAAGCCAAAATTACGCGCGGAAAATCCCTTACAATCTCCGTAAATGGTTTTACAAGATCGCTCGGTTTATCGTAAAAGATAACCTTAGTTGCAATATTTGCCATAGTAGTAGAGATGTCACTACCTTTTTTCGCGATAACATATACCGGTTTTCCAGCAGCATAGCAAAAGCCACCATTCATACCGAGCCCAACGCCTTTTTCGCTAAACTCAATAATATTGCAGTCGCACTGAAGCATCGCAGGGAAGGCAAAATCTTTCATCACGGTCTTTCCTTCCGGAATTTCCGCTTGGCCCCATTTCTCAACATCACGGGCCATTACAGTTATAGTAATGCCAGCTTTATTTAAAGCTTTTTCTATCGCCTCGAGCTTAGCTTTATCTTGATCGCCATCATGAAATTTTAGAGCAAAGAAAGAATGAAGCGTTCCTGGCTTCCTTTCTTTAGAAATTTTTACTGGCTTAGCAATATTCACCACAAACAACCCCTGTTATATTTGATTAAACTATAGCACGAAAAAACGCCCAGATGGGCGATTCAATCACGAAATAATGTAATGAGACGTCAGAACGGAGATAAACCGCTTTTTCTACTCGCTTTACTCATCAAATACGCCCAACTATCTCGATCGCCGCTTCGAAAATTTCTGCATTCTTCCGTTCAAGCGGCTCGACCGCCTCACCATCAACCGTGTCCTCAGCAATCAAAAACTCCGTAAAATCCACGCCTCGGTACTGCGCCACTGCCGTCAGAGCAGAGAGCTCCATCTCTACCGCCACGCAGCTGCGCTCCTTCATAAGATGAACCTTGCCAGCCGTCTCTCGATAAACCGCGTCGGTCGTCCAAACTTTGCCTTCGAGCGTCGCCAAGCCACGCGCTGCAAAAACTTCGCGGCAAACGTCAAGCAATCGCACATCAACCTCAATCTCGTCCGACTCTGGCAAATAATGATAGCTCGTACCTTCCTCGCGGTACGCCGCCGTCGGCAAGATTATTGCATTCTTCGCGATATTCCTATCTAGCCGCCCGCAAGTACCAAGGGCCACAATCTTCGAAATCCCGCTCGCAATCAGCAGCTCCATATCGCAAACCGCGCCCGCTGCGCCAGTCGTCGGACTAACCAGCAAAACCTTCTCGCCACCAGCTTCGACATATCTAAAATTATCGAAAACACGCCCGGAAGCATTCTTAACCTCCTGCGTCCCCAGATCAGGATTCGCCAAAATATAATCCTCCCAAATCTCGTCATCAAAAATCATCAAGCATTTCGAAGGCGCACCATCGAGCTTCAAATCGAACGGCCCAAAAACCGTCTCGTGTTCTGGATCGAATCTAATCATACTTTAATTATAATCTACTTCCGCCTCACCGCCCCGCTGAGGTGGATTATTTTTGACAATTAACCATTAAAAAATCGGCCCAATGCCGAATTGAATAAAAAATGGTGGTCACGGCTGGACTTGAACCAGCGACACGCGGCTCTTCAGGCCGCTGCTCTACCAACTGAGCTACATGACCAACTCAATAGTTAAACTTTATCACATATTCCCCCCGAACGCAAACAATTAGTTACCTACTAGCCCAAGACCAAAAGTAACAACCAAATCGATCAACTCAAAAACAACCTTCCAAAGTTTCTTTCCAAAGCTAATCTTTTCTTTTTCTGCCATTCACTAACATTATAGAATATTTTGACGAATTTATAAAAATATTGCCTAACAACAGATAGGATAAGATGGTATAATAGACTCATGAAAAAATTCAATACGTCGCCACTATCTGGCATGCAAGAACTCCTACCAACTGAGCAGGTCGTTTTTGACAAGCTCAAACAACAAATTAGCGACGTATACCATCATTACGGCTTCCAAAGTATCGAAACCCCACTTATCGACCGTACGGAAATTCTTTTCGCTAAGGCTGGCGGCGACACGGAGAAGCAAATCTATCGCGTCATGAAGACTGCCGAAACTGCAGATTCCGCCGATCAGGCTCTTCGCTTTGACCACACCGTACCTCTAGCTCGCTACGTAGTAGAGCACAATAACGATCTAGCTTTTCCATTCAGCGTTACCCAGATCAACCGTAACTTCCGCGGCGAACGTGCCCAGCGTGGTCGTTTCCGCGAATTCTACCAGTGCGATGCAGATATTATTGGTCGCGACAGTCTCCCAATTGCCTACGACGCACAGGTTATTTCCTGCATTTACGAAGCACTCAAGGCTTTCAAGCTTCCAAACATGCAAGTTCGCATCAGTAACCGCAAGGTTCTTTCTGGCTTCCTTAGCGCTCTAGAGCTCGAAACAAAGAATGCCGAGATCGCAGAGATTATCGACCACATCGAAAAAGTCCCGCTAGACGTTACTAGAGAAAAGCTAACCAAACTAGATGTCGACTCCGATAAAGTCGAGAAAATCATCAAGTTTACAGACATTAAGGGCGATTACGAAACTGTCGAGAAAGCTCTCACTGAACTTCTTGGCGACACTTCAGCTATCGCAGAAGGTCTAAGCGAACTCAAAACCGTATTTGACCTCCTAAACGCTCAGGAAAGTCTAGACGACGTCATTATCGACCTCATGATTATCCGTGGCCTAGATTACTACACTGGCACCGTCTTCGAAACCTTCATTACTGATCACCGCGAACTTGGCTCGATCTCGAGTGGCGGCCGCTACGACAACCTTGCCAGCAACTTCTCGAACCAATCTTTCCCAGGCGTTGGCGGAAGCATCGGCCTAACTCGCCTCTTCTTCGTCTTGAAAGAATGCGGCCTTATCGACATCAACGAAGAGAAGAACCCAGTAGATTACTGCCTCTTGCCACTTAGCGAAAACGAATACAAATTCACCATGGCAACCGCAGCAAAGCTACGCGAACAGGGAAACACCGTAGATATCGACTTCGAAACCAGAAAGCTTGGCTCACGCATGAATCGCGCCGCGAAGATCGCAGAATACGCCATCGTTATCGGCGACAGCGAAGCTGTATCTGGCAAGCTCGAAGCCAAGAATCTAAAAACCGGCGAAAAGATCGAGATTAATCTCTAAAAACAAGAGTCGTCCACAAAAGGGCGACTTTTTGGTTATCCTTGAAAAATAAGCATTTTGTTGTATAATAAAAGAACCTGTTTTACAGGCGCAGTTTAAAAGTCAGCCGTCCGTCCACATTCGACCCTCGCAAAGAGCGAGAGAAAGGGGGATTATTCCCATGTTAGACAAGGTTATCGCAAATATACTGATTTGGGGCCTGCTCGTCATTTCAATCTTACAAGTAATACCGAGCTACATAAGTTATACAAAACTCACCGATTCCCAAAAAGCAAGACCCTTAAGTAAAAACGGCAAAGGCGGAATATGCGCATCATTAATACTTGTAACAGTGTTCATGACCGCTGCAGCCGCCAAAGAGGCTATGAAAATAGAAGATTTTCCGTTTTTAGCCTCAACGGCCCACGTCATAGCAGCGTTTATCGGAGGAATACTTATGGGAGTGTTCTTCTATTGCGACGACAAATGCAGATCTGCTAAAAAAGAGCCTCTTGCTAGTACCAGGGGCTACTATCGCGACAACCCACCAACCAGAAAACCTCAGAGAAGACGTAAAGCCTCCAAGCCAATGTCTTCGACGAGAGATTACTACATGAGCACTAGTCGTCCCGCCTACACGCCAAGTCCTGCTCCGGCACCAGTAAAAGACACGAGTCCTGCAAGACTCCTGATTCTTTCCGAGGCATTACCGTTCGAGAATATTGATCCGGAAGATTTCGACCCAGACGATCTCACGATTGCTGACGTCTTTTCGGATAGCGACGTCGTATATAATTTCGACAACATCGACGCCGCAAAAGCATATCTCAATACTCTCGACTTTGGCGACGTAATCATTATGTCGGACCATACCGTCGTAATGAGTTTCAATGGCTTCCGCACCAAGAGAAACTTCGCAATCGCAGACGCAATCGCTTACAACTATTCACACAAGAATACTTGCGGCAAAGATTGTACGATCGTAAGTTCCTACCGCCATTATGTCGAGTTTACATATGGACTGGGCAAAGATACAGACTACTACCACAACCTCGTAGACGCTCTGATAGCTTGGCTTGATAACGGCGACTAATCCTCAACCCCCCGCTTTCCTAAAAAGGCGGGGGTATTTTTTATAAAAACTTAAACTGCTTGCCTTTTCTTTATAATCTTTGTGCTAAACTAAAACCAAAGGGTTATTAGGAGTTATACAGAGTGGCACAATTATATTTCCGCTATGGCGCTATGGGCTGCGGCAAAACCATGCAGCTATTACAGGTAGCCTTCAATTACGAAGAGCGCGGCCAAAAGGTCTGCGTCATCAAGCCAGCAACAGATACCAAAAATGGCTATAAACTTTTGACTCGCATTGGGCCAGAGCGCGAAACCAACTTTACTTTCAAGAAACACGATAATATCTTTAATAAAATCAAGCACGAATACCGCGATGTCGCCTGCGTCTTATGTGACGAATCGCAGTTTATGACCCCAAAACAAGCTGACCAGCTCATGAAGGTTGTCACCAAACTAGACATTCCAGTCATGTGCTACGGCCTTAGGCTTAACTTCCGCCAACAAGATGGCGGATTCGAAGGCGCAACCAGATTGTTACAGATTGCTCATACAGTAGAGGAACTAAAAACCATCTGCGATTGTGGTCGCAAAGCAACCATGAACACACGCTGGCTCGATGGCAAACTTGTTGTTGATGGCCCAGATGTCCTCATTGATGGTACTAGCGAAATCGAATACCGCTCAATCTGTCCAAAATGTTTCTATAAATACCTAAGACGCGACATCAAAAAAGCTAAAAAGG
>JAUMYE010000020.1 GCA_030528815.1 Candidatus Saccharimonadota bacterium
GCGCGTCACTGATAATGACGAGGTCTGTGGTTCAAGTCCACATATCCCCACCATTCAAAGAAAGCCGATGTTTCGGCGTTTTTTATTGCTTCCGTATTTGGGTGCTATGATTAAAGAGGAGGATAATTATGAATATCGAAGAAATTGTTAAGACGATCAAAGAAAAAGTGCATCTTGATGATGATATGGCCAAGAAAGCTGGCGAAGCGATTAAGAACATTAACTTTAGTGACAAAAACAGCATGATTGAAACGCTAAAGAAAGTTGGCATTTCTGAGGATATTGCAAACAAGATTTACGATGCAATTTCTGGCGCTTTGGCTGGCGGTATCGCTGATAAGGTAAAAGGTCTATTTGGTAAGAATTAATAAAGCTTGCGTTTAAAAAACGACCGCGTGAGAGCCGCTCTAAGGCCTCTCAAAACAAAAAGACGCATTGAGATGCGTCTTTTTTTGATAAAAGGGCATATACAAGAAAAATCCCGACCTTTTGCTCTCGATGGTAGGGATTTATGTTTTTGTTTTAAGGACTCTCGCATCATCCTTAGAACTAACTTTATTTTATATCACATTTGGTATAAGCGCAAGTACTTTTTGTGGAAAACTTTAGGAAAACTTTTATGCTTTTTGTAATCTGTTGTTCGGTTATTATAACATAAAAATAAGAAAAAGCGTATTGACAAAAGATAAGCTTTATGTTAGAATAGCCATAAGCACCTGAGGGGAATACTTCGGGGTGGTTATATTAAATAGTATTGGTGGGCAGAAATGGGAATGTACAACAATGGCAGGTACAAAAGCTGGTGGCCAGAAGGCTGCAAACACTAATAAGACAAAGTACGGTAAAGATTTCTACGCAGAAATCGGTCGCAAGGGTGGCCACAATGGTCATACTGGCGGTTTCGCTGCAAACCCAGAACTAGCAAAGATCGCTGGTGCAAAGGGTGGCCGTATTAGCAAGCGTGGTAAAGCAAAAAAGAACGCTTAATTGATTTGATAAAATAAAATACTCCGGGTTCTCCGGAGTATTTTTTAGTCTTCTGGTATTTCTTGTCTTGGCCACTTTTTATTGCATAAAGGGCAATGGTATAAACCATTTGTGTCTTGGTAGCCATTAATGTTGCAGAATGAACAAAGTGACGCACTGTGCATCCAGTCACGATAACTATCTAGGCGATCCTGAGCAAAATCTTCGTCCCACTTGATCTTATATTTTTTAGTGAGCTTTTTGGCGGTTTCCCACGCCTCCGATTCGATGCGAAGCAGGGCAATATCGCTCATATAATCTTGGTTGCCGTTAAGATAGTGGCCTAATTCGTGTAGAATTAAGAGATCTGGGTGCTCGTTACCACTTTGTTCGTCATAAAAGATTGTATTTGGGGGATGAAAAGCAAAGCGTTCGCCGCTTTCGAGCTTCAGTTCAGGATAATCCTGAGTAATTTTATTTATTAGCGTGGTTAGCTTTGGCATAGAGGAAACAACCTTCAATAACAGAGAAATTGCCGTATTTGGCAGCGGTAAATCTTGGAAGAGTCTTGGTGTTTAGCTCATTCTTGAGGATTCTACGAAGTGGTGTGCGGTAACGCTTTAGTTCGAAGCCGAGTGGACCGCCAAAAACGATGCGGTCTGGCTTGGTTTCGGTAATAACAGGGGCGAGACCGAGGGCGATGCGCTCTGGGATCTCTTTGCTCCAGCACTTCTTATCTTTAATGTCTTGAACTTTGATACCGTACTGGTCGACAAAAGCCTTAGCGGAGGCTAGATCCTCCCATTCGGACTTCTCGCCATTGTATTCATAGATAGTATGACCTGGTTCGAAATCTTGGAACTTTTTAGATAGGACATTATCGTCAACAACGCCGCCACCGATACCGGTAGAGAAGGTTAGATAAAGAGTACGGCCAGTCTTATTTTTGGCCTCTGCAAGAGCAGCAAGATTGGCATCATTCTCGATATATGCCGGAATATCGAATTCGTCCTTGAGAATTTTGGCTAGATCGAAGTTTTTCCAAGGGAGATTGCCGAGCCACTGGACCTTGTTATCTTTTACGACCCCTGGTAAAGCAACACCTATGGCCTCGATGCTACCGAGGGCAAAGTTGCTACGGATTTGCTGAACAAGATTTTTTGCAAAGTTATTTTGGTCGTGAATAGTAGGGAACTTGATAGAATGAAGAATTTTACCTTTTGGGTTTGCGATGGCGAGCAAAGTCTTGGTGCCACCGACATCGATAAGTAAATACATACTTAAAGTATAACGAAAAGTTTGTATCTTCGCGAGACGAATTATAGGGGAATTACACTTATGATTTGCATTTTTAAGCATAATCTGTTATAATAGAAGAATATTTTAGGAGTTTTTGGGAGAAAACTAATAATGGATAACAGAACTAAATATAAGCGTTGGGCAATCGGCGCTCTTGCAGTGCTTGGTCTTGTTATTTTGCTTGCAGTAATCATTATTGCTGGCACCGTCGGAAAGACGCCAAAGGCAAACCAGGACAACGGCAGGACAGAGGTCGCTACTGCACAAGATAACGACGCAGAGAAGAAAGCCGACGAAGAAGCCGCAAGAAAGAAAGCCGAGGAAGAAGCTGAAGCTCAGAGACAGGCCGAAGAACAGGCTCGCCAGGAAGCTGAAGCAAAGGCTGCTGCTCAGCAGCAGGCTCAGGCTAACCAGCCAGCAGAGGTAACTCAGATTCCTAAGACTGGTCCAGAAGATGCAATTCTTCCTATCGTCTTGATTGCAGTTAGCGCTTATCTCTTCGCTCTTAATGCCAACTGGTTTAAGAACGGTGTTAAGGACGATAAGTAAGAGAGCGTAAGCTTTACTTATTGCTTAAAATAAGGTAAAATAGTGAGCAGTTTGGTGCTACTCACTATTTTTTGTGCTATTTACTAGCAGAAGAGATAATGAGTAGCTCCAACGAAAGGAAATATTCAAAATATGGCTGGAAAAGCTAAAATTACGATGGATGAACTCCTTGCTAGCGAGGATATTAAGCCTATCGTCCTTGGCGACACAATCGAAGGTACGGTTATGTCAGTCAAGAAGCACGAGATCCTAATCGATCTAGGTGCACGTGGTGTTGGTTATGTACCACGCCGTGAGGTGGCCTTTGGTCGCCAGCTTAAGGAAGGCGATGTCGTCTCCGCAAGCGTAGTAGACACAGAAATGGAAGACGGCATGGTTCTTCTATCTCTCCGCAAGGCAGTCAAAGAGAAGGGCTGGGATGAAATCTCCGCTAAGCTCGAGGCTGGTGAAATTATCGAGGTTGAGCCATTCGATGCAAACCGTGGTGGTCTCCTTGTAGAATACGAAGGTATTCGTGGCTTCTTGCCAGTTTCTCAGCTTTCCGCTGAGCACTATCCACGTGTTGGTGGTTCTGATAAGGAAGAAATCCTTCAGCGCCTCAATGCTTTGGTAGGCAAGGGTATTCGCGTTCGCATCCTTGATGCAGATCGCAAGACAAACAAGCTTATTCTCTCTGAGAAGGAAGCTATCAAAGATGGCCTAGCTGAGCGCTTTGCTGAGCTTAAGGTTGGTGACACTGTTAAAGGTGTTGCAACTGGCGTCGTAGACTTCGGCGTATTCGTAAACGTTGATGGTATCGAAGGTTTGGTACACATTTCTGAGATTTCTTGGGAACGTGTTAACAGCCCAGCAGATTACGTCAAGGTTGGCGACACTGTTGAAGCTAAGATTATTGCCATCGACAAGGATCGCTTGAGCCTTTCTATGAAGCAGCTTCAGGAAGACCCATGGCTATCTGAAATCGCTAAGTTTAAGAAGGGTGACAAGGTTGAAGGTACGATTACTCGTATCACTCCATTTGGCGCATTCGTACAGATTTCGCCAGCTGTCGAGGCTTTGGTTCATGTTTCTGAGCTTGGTGAAGGCAACGATATCGATCCAGAGAAGATCTTCACTCTTAACGAGCGCAAGGAATTCAAGATTCTAGATATCGACAAAGAAGGTCGCAAGATCTCTTTGAGCTTCGTCGAGAAGAAATAGTTCTCGGCATTGTCTGAGACGAATTTGTAAAAGACCACTCAGTTTTATTGGGTGGCCTTTTTGTGTGTTTGTTTTATGTATCTTAAAGAAAATGTTTATGGTTGGTAGTTTTTGCCTCGTGTGGCAATAATGAGCGAATGAAGAAGTATGATTTTGAGAGAGATGAGTTGTGGTTTTCTCTTGGTACGCTAAGATTATTGGTTTGTGCTAGTGCTACAGGTTTTGCGAGATTTATTTCGAAGATGCGTCGTGAGATTTCTGGCATGAATGGCGAGTGGAGAGAGGATATGATTTGTCTTTTGCGCGCTGAAGGAAAGAGAATGGTGCGTCGACAGACGAGGATTTTTGATTTAGTGACTAGCTATTCAATAATAAAGGGCTACCAGAATAATAAACCGAGTGATTTTCGGAGGATATTGAAGCGTTTTGCGGAACTAAGTAGACAGAATTGGGTGGGTTGGAATAAGCGATTGTTGAGAGAGGTGAGAAAAAGTGGCATGACTACGGACTTTATTGACGAGGGGCGGCTAAGTGAGAGAAATGAGATCCTTGAGCTAATGGCGGGCGATTATGTAAAAGATAACAATCGAAGAAGATTGATTGTTGATTCTAGAAACAATGATACGAAGGTTGTGCTTGAGAAAAATTACGAGGATATAGGCATTTCTCGGTCCTTATTCAAGGAGTGGTAATAATTTTTTGCAAAAACGTAAAAGTTAACTAGGTTAACTAGGTTAACTTTTACACTTTTTCAAAAAAGAGCATGTTGGGGTAAGATGTCTCTCTGGGGCAGAGTATTAGCATTTTTACCGAATATATGGTACAATAATCTCAAGTATTTTTATTGGCCAAATTTTTTATTAACTTGTAAGCGAAAGGAGCTAGAAGAAAAATGGAAGAGAAAGTAATACAAATTTCTGGCTCTATCACGGTAGATGAGCTAGCAAAAGCCCTCGGTATCTCTGTAACTCAGCTAATTGGTGAGCTATTTAAGAACGGTATCATGGCAACGATTAATCAGCGCCTAGATGCCGAAACGGCTCAGATTATGACCGAAGAGCTAGGTTTCAAGAATGTTCGCTTTGAACGCAAAGATACTCAGGCTAAGATTTCCAGCGAAAAGCATCAGCTTAGCGCAAATGCAAAGCTTCGCCCACCAGTAGTTGCTATCATGGGTCACGTTGACCATGGTAAGACAACTTTACTTGACACTTTGTTAAAGAAGAAAACTGTTGAGCGTGAGGCTGGTGGTATTACCCAGCATATTTCTGCATACCAGATGGAATACAAGGATCGCAAGATTACCTTCCTTGATACTCCTGGTCACGAAGCCTTTGCCGCAATTCGTCAGCATGGTGCTATGCTAACCGATATTGTTGTTATTGTTGTTGCTGCTGATGATGGTGTAAAGCCACAGACTGCAGAAGCTATTAAGTTTGCTGAAGCTGCAAACGCAAAGATTATTGTTGCTATTAACAAGATCGATAAGGAAGGCGCAAACGTTGACCGTACAAAGGCCCAGCTTGCAACCGACTTCAATCTTAACCCAGAAGAGTGGGGTGGCGACACGATTATGGTTCCTATCTCTGCAAAGACTGGCGAGAACCTAGAACAGCTTCTTGATATGATTCTTTTGACCGCAGATATCGATGAGCTAAAGGCTGACGTCGATGTTCCAAGCGAAGGTCTTGTTATTGAAAGCCATATGGAAACTGGTAAAGGTTCTGTTGTAAACCTCCTAGTTACTGGCGGTGAGCTTAAGGTTGGCGAATTTATCGTTGCTGGTAAGACTTATGCTAAGGTTCGTACAATGCTTGACTGGAAGGGCAAACCAAAGGGTAAAGCTCTCCCATCTACTCCTGTTGTTGTAACTGGTTTCAAGGAACTTCCAAACTTCGGCGATAAGTTCGAAGAAGTTGCTGACGAAAAAACTGCTCGCAAGATGGCTCTACTTAACGCTCAGGCTGAAGCTAACGAATCTGCTTCCGCAAACGTTACCAGTAGCGATCTTCTACGCATGATGCATACTGCAGATAATACAAAGACCTTCAACGTTATCGTAAAGGGCGACGTTCAGGGTTCTGTAACCTCTGTTGTTGACTCTCTACGCCTTATTGATACCAAGGGTGAGATTACGCTCAATATCGTATCTACCGGCGTTGGCGCTATTAACGAGAACGATATCTATATGGCCTCTGGTGGTAAGACTATTATCTATGGCTTTAACGTTACTGTTCCAAATGCTATCGCAAAGATGGCAGAGCGTAATGGTGTATCTGTTCGCGTATTCCGTGTTATCTATGAACTTCTTGACGATGCAAAGCACGAGATGGAAGAAATGCTCGATGCAGAGATTGTCGAAACCGAGACTGGCGAGCTCGAAGTTAAGGGTGTCTTCCGCACTGAAAAGACCGAGATTATCGCTGGTGGTCAGGTAAAGAGTGGCCGCGTATCTGCTGGTATGCTTGGTCGTGTTTATCGCAAGAAGGATCTTCTTGGCGAAATCGAAGTTACGAACGTTCAGGAAGGTAAAGTTGATGTTCCATCGCTCGCCGAAGGTGAAATCGGTGGTCTTTCTCTCAAGACAGAGAAGAAGATTCAGATGGAAATCGGCGATAAGATTACCTTCTTTACGCGCGAATTCAAGAAAAAGAAAATCGACTAATCTTACCCTCGAGCTATTTGCGGCTAAAATACGTTTATGCTAAAATTGTGGCAAATAGGAGAAAAATATGTATCAATTTGATGAAAGCTTTCTAGATACGGTGGGTCTTTCTGCTATGCCGCAAGAGCAAAGAGCTCCTTTCTTGGAGTATGCTCAGGAACAGCTTGAGGTGCGCATTGGCGAAGCAATGAGCAAAGAACTTAGCGAAGAACAGCTAAACGAATTCGATCGCATCGCAGATAATGATAGCGATACAATCCAGAATCTCTTGGCACAAATGGGTGATTATAAGAACGATGCAGATTTCCAGAGCATCCTTGCAAACACTGGTGCAGCCGAAGATGATCCAGAAGTCCTAAATAACTTCGTTACGGTTAAGTGGCTAGAGAAGAACTGCCCGCAATACCGCACAATTATTAAGACTTCTATTGCAGATTTGCAGACAGAAATCTACAATCAGCGCGAAGCATTGCTAGCTTAACAAAAATCCTGCCAACTGGCAGGTTTTTTGGTACTTATTTCTTATGGCCGTTTAGGAAGCTTTTTGCATCCATCGGGCGAGAGTTCTCTGGGAGAAGCTTATCTATTACGAGATATTTACCGTCGCTACATTTTAAATCGAGTTCGGTCTTGGCTTGATCTTCGACGTGAGCCTCAAGGATAGTGCAAGGGGTATCTAGAAGCGTGGTCTTGGACTTTGGGAAACCTGCAAAGGCGACAACCTCGCGTGAGAGCCTGAGAGCGCTTTTGTGGGCCGTATCCAAAATACTCATGGCTTTATTGAGTGGTGTCGTAAAAGTCAGCGGCACTTTTGTCTAGGACTTGTGGTAATACATCGACGATTAGTTTTGCGCCAAGCGTTGATAGCTCTTCGTAAAGCGATTGTTTGGTGGTTTCTGGGGTAATCTTGACGGTTTCTTGGGCAAGGATATTGCCGGCATCCATATCGTGAGCAAGGCGCATAACAGATACGCCAGTTTCTTCGTCGTTGTTTAAGAGAGCGCTCTCGATAGGGGTTGTGCCGCGATATTTTGGTAGCAAAGATGGGTGAATATTGATAATACCAAAAGGAAAGGCCTCGATGGTCTCATCTTTAATAATCTTGCCGTAGGCGGATAGAACGCCAATTTCTGGCTGATATTTGGCGATAATCTCGTTTATCTCATCGTTATTCTTGGTGAAATAAATAGGAATACCTAGCTTTTCGGCGCGCTTTGCGATTTCGAAAGGCTTCCTGGTATGAGCATTAGAGAGAATAAGGGCGCAGATTTCGTGGCCAGCCTCAATAAGAGCGTCAAAGATTGGAGTCTTTGGTTTGATGCCTTGAGCGAGCTGTTCATTGCCAAAATAGATGATTTTTGCCATATATAAGTTCCTGTTTAATTTTTTGAGCTAGAAAAATCCGAAGTAGCTTCGGATTTTAGAGGGCTTTAGTCGTCTGGCCAGAGCTCTTTGTTGTTTTTGATGTATTTGTCGTAATCGACAGGGACGAGGTCGCCCTTATCGTCGAGCTTATAGAAAGCGTCTTTCTTGTCGCGGATATGGTCGATGAAAAGAATGCCGTTTAGGTGGTCAATCTCGTGAAGAATGGTGCGGGTTAGGAAACCTTCGGTCTTGATGTTAACCTCTTTGCCATCTTCGAGAAGAGCCTTAATGCGAGCTTTGGCTGGGCGTGGAACCTTGCCATAAAGGGTAGGGACGGATAGACAGCCTTCGTAATCGCGAAGAATGCGACCTTCGGTCTTGACAACTACGGGGTTAATAAGGGCAATAAAGTTGTTATTCTTCTTGTCGTTTAGATCTTCGCGAACAAGAATAATGCGGCGGTTAAAACCGAGCTGAGGGGCAGCGATAGCGGCAGAAAGCTCGAATTCGTGCTCTTTTTCCCAATCTAAGGAAGCCTCGAGCATTTGGCTAATAATTTCTTTTACTTCGTCGTCAATCTCTTCGACTTCGGTAGACATCTTGCGAAGTCTTGGATCAGGGGTGACGATTACTGAGGCTTTCTTTGTATTCATATCTGTTATTTAACCATAAAAAGTGATTTTTTGCTAGCATAAGCGAGGCAAGAAAAATCCCGCCGGAGCGGGATTTAAGTTGAAGAAGGGCGGAGTTAGAGCGAGAAGTATTCGCCGTGGTCCGGATCTTTTTTGGCACAGCTTGCGAGAATGAATGCCCAAAACATGAACATGAGCATTTCGGTCGTGAAATAGCAGATGTCGAGAACGGCCATGCGTTGCTCTACTGTTTCGATACCTGTGATTGTGTAGCGGAAATTCCATGATTCTCTAGGTTTTTGGAATTCTTCGTCGTCCAGCATACTGCACATGTGCCAGCTGATGAGCCATGCTTCGAAGCAATTGGCCGTATTGAGCCTTGTTTCGCTGAATTTCTGCACGAATTCCCAGAATTTCTCCAAGCCATCATAGGCCTCAAGGCCATTTGCCCATTCTGATGGACATTCCGATGACTCGAAAGCTTGAATTGCTCGGACGATTGCGTCATTGCTGGTGTCCGTCAATACTCTTTCGCGGCCAAACTCGCCAAGAGTATCGAGCGAAGAGAGCAGTTTTGAGACTGTCCTGAACTTTGCGTCCGATTCGAAGCGAGGGTCTTTTTTGAGGCCTTCGATATAATCGAATGCCGGTACAGTGAAATTGCCGTAATCTCTACGCATAACTTGCTCCCCTCCCAGGGAGCTGGGCCGTGCTGTTAACACGAAAAAGCATCCTAGGAAGTAGCCCGTTTTCTTCTAAGGAGCATCTCGGCGCGAATCGCCCTAGATAATGTAGTTATTATATCATAAGCAAATAAAAATGTCAAGTTTTTAAGGTAATGGGAAAGCCCCGCACTGTGGCGGGGCTCCTTGCGATGATCTAGTTTAGTCGGTGATAGTAGCATTGGAATATTGGGTCATGTAGTAGTTAGCCTTGTCGGATGCCTTGTCGCGCTGCGCCATAACATGCTGCATGTCCTCCTCGTATACATAGCGGGGAACATACTTCTGTGCGATGAGCTTTTCGCTCTGAGCGTTGTCGTAGAAAGCTCCAAGCATGAAGCCTACGAGAAGCGCTGCGATCAGGCACAGAACGATCATGACGGCGTTTGCGATGCGGTGATTTCTGGATTTTGTCATTGTCTTTTCCTCCTCGGGAAGAGAGAATTCGGAACACATTCAACTGCTTTGACCATTTAGCAAGTTTGGAATGTGCTAGCCTGCGAATCAGGCTTATGTCTATATTATAGCATAAGCGGCACAAAAAGTCAATGGAGGAACAGGAGTTAGAGTAGTGAAATTGGGTCAAAAGTATAATGCAAATACTGAGTGTTTGGAAGCTTATCGAAGATAGCGAGTAGATCCTGGCGTTTCTTGGCCTTTAAGAGGAGTTGCCAGGTGTAACCGGTGCTGCTTCTTTCGTGGAAAGCGGGCATTGGAGGGGTGACAGAGAACTGCTCCACCTCTAGAATATTGGCAGATTGTATAACTTTTTTGTACAGCTCGCGAATGTTCCTGACGGCTGCGGATTCGGTTTTGTAAGTCATGCTCAATTTGAGCAAAAATGTATAGGGCGGGAGCTTACTTTGTTGACGTTTCTGAACAAGATAATCGTATAGGGCAGAGTAATCGCTTTTGGCTGCGAACTCAATTATTGGTTGTTCGGGCTGAAAACTTTGAATGAAGATTTTGCTGTCCTGGTGTCCGCGTTTGGCGCGACCAATAACCTGCGTAATTAGCTGGAAGGTACGTTCTTCGGATGAGTAATCTGGTAGGGATAGGCCAGCGTCAGCCTGAACGATTCCTAGGGTAGTAAGAAGTGGGAAATCGAAGCCTTTGGCGATCATTTGAGTGCCAATTATAATGTCGTATTTGCCATCATGAACTTCGTCATAAATTTTATTCAATTGCTTGTTGTCTTCTGTGTCGGCGTCAAAACGTGCGACGCGAGCTTTTGGAAAAAGACGAGTAATTTCTTGTTCAAGCAGCTTAGTACCGAAACCTTTATGGTGAATGCTGGCGTTTTTGCATTCTGGGCAGGAGGTTGGAACGGGGTAATTTTTGCCACAAGTATGACAGGTCATTTGATACTTATCTGCATGCAAAATTAATGGCAAGAAGCAGTTAGGGCAGAGTGCTTGCCAACCGCACTGATCACAAATCGTGAGCGGTGCAGTACCGCGGCGGTTATGGAATAGCATTGTTTGGGTATGGTTATTTAGGGATTCCTGGATAGATTCTAGGAGTTGATTATTAAGCAAGCGGCTGCGAGTAAAATGCTGTCTGGCTTTGAGATCAATAATACTGATGTCTGCTTTTTTGGTGCTTTTGATGGCTAATTCATTCAATGTTGTAATAGCATTATGGTTCTTGGCGATATAGTAGTCGCTAATAAGTGGCGTAGCGGAGCCTAGAACGGTTTTGGCGAGCTGTGGAGCAAGGCGCAAGGCGGAATACTTCGGGTTCTGTTCTTGTATAAAGCTTGGCTCGTGAGCTTCGTCGATGATAATCAAGCCAAGGTTATGAATTGGGGCAAAAAGTGCAGAGCGTGGTCCAATAATAACGCTAGGCTCTTTGGTTTTGAGGATTCTTTCCCAGGTTTGATGACGAAGCGATTCACTTTGTTCGGAATGGAGCAAATAAATGTTATTAAAATGAGCACAAAAATTACGGACGAGCTGTGAAGTAAGTGCGATCTCTGGAACGAGCAGAGTAACGGATTGACCACGCTCGAGGTATTTCTGGGCGAGGTCGATATATACGTTGGTTTTGCCTGAGCCGGTAATACCATGAAGGAGTACGGTGCGAGAGTTGTTCTGTTCGATCTCTGTGATAGCGCGTTTCTGAGCTTCGTTTAGGGGGTTGTCTGGGGCTTTTTTGACTTCTGGCAGAGAATCTATTTTGTTTCGGCGCTTCTTAGTAATACCGCGTGGCAGGGCGGCTTGAATGACGCTCGACATAGGGGCGCGGTAATAGCTAGAGAGCCAAGAGAGGGCCTTGGTCAGTTTAAGAGGTAGAGGCTCTTCGTATAAAATATTTGTAATGGCTTTGGTTTCGAATTCTGGCTTGTCGCATTTTTGTATCACGATACCAATAGCTGTCTGTTTTCCGAGAGGGATTGTGACGATTTGTCCGATGTTTAATTTTTGCTCGGATTCATAAGTGAGTAAACTATCCGAATTATGGAAAGTCTTGGCTGGCGCTATCAGATAGTAATTCATAGGAATATTGTACCGCAAGAAGCAATAAAAAGCCCCCGTTTCATCCTTGAAAACAGGGGCAATTTTGACCGCTTACAGCATGTTTGCAAAAGCAACGAGGAGTTCAGGTGTAATCTGGTACTCTCTGTAGCGAAAGTCGAGCTCAGGATTGGCCTTCGGCGCGTAGGGATCGAAGATTTTTGTGAGGCTTAACAGATCGCAAGGAGCATCGATATCCGGTTCTCCCCAAAGCTCGTCGTAACAGTCTGCGACGCTAGCGTAAACCCAAAAGATACTATTATCGATAAGGATATAGCTTTTGAGGGCACAGATGGCCTTGTCGTAGAGCCTGTCGCTACTAAGAGCAGCGGCGGTTCGAAGAGCTTCCTGTGCGATTCGGCGAGGATGGCGCTTTCCGATAACAATACTGCTATCTGTAGTGTCGAAAACGCCATATTCCGAAACCTTCCAACGGTGCAAGTTGATGATAGGCTGAATCAGGTCGTCGAGCTTAAATTCGTTGTCCTCCGAGCCAGACGAGAGCCTTTGCTGGGAAAGATCGCTTTCGATTCTGTGCAGAATCTTTTGAGGCTCAATGATAGGGGGAAGCGTGTTGATGCAAGCCTCCTTGAGATGCCCATAATGCGTAACCTCGGAGCAAGCGAAGAAAGTTTCGTTTTCGGCGGCTAATGCTTC
>JAUMYE010000021.1 GCA_030528815.1 Candidatus Saccharimonadota bacterium
ACACCGGCTTCTACGCACTTCCTGCAAAGGCAATGCGCAATCAGTCTCCTGCAAGGGAAATGAAGGCCCACCTCGAGAAGTATTACGAAGAGCATTCTGAAGCCACTGCTCTTGGTCTCAACCCCGAGAACATGATGAAGGGCCTCGGCATGAAACTCATCGTAGGCAACTTTGGATGGGCAGATTGCGGTACTCTTGCCGCATACTACAACATCCAGCGCCGCACTCCTAATCACAACAACGCCAGCCTTGGCGAAGTTAGCAGATTCGAGTGCAGAGACAGTTTATTTGTCTCTTCTACCAAAGGCATTCACATCTATGGCACCGGCATCAAGGACGGACTCGCAGTCGTAGCATTCGCTACAAAGGAAGGCGGCATCAATGTTGCAGTGATGAACATGGCAGAATCTCAGGAGGTCGGAAAAGTTACTGACTTCTTCGAGCGCTCTGAGAGGGCTAGCTACTCGTATAATAGCGAGAATTGCATCATAATGCCTTCAAACCTTTCCGCAAGCTGCAAGTACGCATTCCTTGGCGTTCAGAACATTTACGTGTTCGTGAACAGACTCGACGACGGAAATATCAACGTCAACGTTTCTGCTAACGGCAAGTGTGTGCATGAAGCCAAAAAAGACGAATCCAAGTAAACTCCTAAAGTACTACTCCGAACAACCGTCCTCATCCGAGGGCGGTTTTTCTTGCATTTAAACCTTGACTAATAGGGGTATTTTATGATAAAATAGAGCTCGTATATTAAACACGTCACAGTGGCGCAAGAGGTACGGTCCGTAGATGAGAGAACGGAGACCACTCAGAAGCCATGTGATTTTAATGGGAAAGGACGCCCAAACGATGAAAATCATCCTCGGCACCAAGATTGGTATGACCCAGATCATCGGCGAAGATGGTGTAGTTACTCCTGTAACTATCCTTCAAGCAGGCCCTTGCACCGTGACTCAGACTAAGTCATCTGAAACTGATGGCTATAGCGCGGTACAAGTTGCATATGGTCAGGGTAAGAATCTGAGCAAGGCCGTGTCCGGACACGTCAAAAAATCCGGAGCAGATATCAAACCTAAATATATCCGTGAATTTCGCGTTGATAACATCCCAGAAGATGTAACGCTCGGTTCTGAGCTAACTGTCGCTGAGTTTACTCTAGGCGATAAGGTTCAGGTCACCGGTACAAGCAAAGGTAAAGGTTTTGCTGGTACTGTTAAGCGCCACAACTTCCAGGAATCTCGCAATACGCACGGTTTCAAGGGTGACATCCGCAAGGTTGGTTCTATCGGTTCTATGTATCCACAGAAAGTCTTCAAGGGCAAGAAGATGGCTGGACGCATGGGTCATGACCGTGTAACCGTCAAAAACCTTGTTGTCGCTTATATCGACACCGATCACAACCTTATTGGTCTCAAAGGCGCTGTGCCTGGTCCAAACAAGGGTCTCGTAATGGTGGAGGGAAAGGACTAATATGGCTACATTAAACAAAGACGTATTCGGCCTTTCAGTCGAAAATCATGAGCTCGTGAAATTGGCTTATGATACTTACCTAGCTAACTCTCGTAGTTCACATGCGAAAACTCTCAAGCGCGGTGAAGTCCGTGGTGGTGGTAAGAAACCTTGGAAGCAGAAAGGTACTGGTCGCGCACGCTTTGGCTCGACACGTAACCCTATCTGGCGACACGGTGGTGTAGCTTTCGGCCGTACTGGTAACGAAAACTTCACCAAGAAAATCAGCAAGAACGCAAAGCTTCAGGCAGTTCGCCAAGCTCTCTCTATGCAGAATGCTGACAAGAACATTATTGTTATCGATACTTTCGAATGCCCAACTGGCAAGGTAAAAGAAACGATGGCAATGTTCGAAAAGAACAAGCTCGACAAGACTCAGAACATTCTTCTCGTTGTTAGCGAAAAGGATGAACTAGTACTTCGCGCTACTAACAACGTTGCTAATGTTAAGGTGGTCCGCCCAACTTATCTAAACGTTTTCGACATTCTTAATGCCGACAAGATCGTTATCACTGAGAAATCAATGCCAATGATCGAAAACTGGCTACTCGGAAAGGAGAACGCTTAATGATTGTTCGTCCTATGGTAAGCGAAAAAGCTTACGCCGAAGAAGCAAAACGTATTTACATGTTTGTCGCTGAAAACGGTGCTAGCAAGCAGGAAATCGCTAAGACTGTTGAAAAACAGTATGGCGTAACTGTTACTGATGTTCGCACTGCAGTTCGCAAAGGCAAAAAGACTAAGTTCAGCCGTGGTAAGCATGCCTATCCTGGCACAACCTTCCGCGCAGACAAGCTTATTGCTTATGTAACTCTAAAAGAAGGCGATAAAATCAAGATCTTCGAAGAAGAACAGGTCGAAGAACCTGCCAAAGAAGATAAAAAATCCAAGAAATCCGACAAGGGAGGAGATAAATAATGAGTATTAAAGCTTATCGCCCAACCACGCCGGCACAGCGTCAGAAGACCACTCAGGATTTCGATCAAATCACGACTCGTAAGCCAATGAAGAGCCTCCTTGCAAGCAAAAAGCAGCAAGCTGGTAAAAACAACTCTGGTCGTATTACAGTTCGCCATCGCGGCGGCGGCGTCAAACGCCACTATCGCTTGGTAAGCCACAATCTTCCAGCAGGTCTTACACTTCGTATTGAAGAAATCGAATACGATCCAAACCGCAGCGCACGTATCGCACGTGTCAAGGATCAGAACGGTGTATATTACTACATCATCGCTGATACTAATATGCGCAAGGGTGCTACGATTTCTACCGGTAAAGACGCAGCTATCGAAACAAGCAACCGTTTGCCACTAGAACTTATTCCAGTTGGTACAAACGTTTATGCTATCGAACTTACCCCAGGTAAGGGCGCACAGATGGTTCGCTCCGCTGGTACAACCGCTCAGCTTATGGCAAAAGAAAATGGCTATGCCACACTTCGTATGCCATCTGGCGAAATGCGCAAAGTTCTTTGTGCATGTAGCGCAAACATTGGTACTGTTGGTAACATTCAGCACCAGAACGTAAAGATCGGTTCTGCTGGTCGTACTCGCCGCAAAGGCATTCGCCCAACAGTCCGTGGTGTCGTAATGAACGCTTGTGATCACCCACACGGTGGTGGTGACGGTGGTCGTCACGGTACGGGTAAGGCTCCACGCACACCTTGGGGTCAGCTCACTTTGGGTTATCGTACCCGTCACAATAAGAAAACTAACAAGATGATTGTTCGCAGTCGTCATGAAGGGAAGAGGAAATAGTCTATGTCACGTTCTCTAAAGAAAGGACCTTTCGTGGACTTCAAGCTTCAGAAGAAAATCGAAGCTCTCTCCATGGAAGATCGTACTATCGTCAAGACCTGGGCTCGCCAGTCGACGATTAGCCCAGAAATGGTAGGTCGCACAATCGCTGTTCATAACGGTCGTATGCACGTTCCAGTACTAGTTACTGAAAACATGGTTGGCCACAAGCTCGGCGAATTCGCACCAACCCGCAAATTCAAACGCCATGGCGGTAAAAAAGCCGCTGAAGCAGCAAAGGGAGGTAAGTAATCATGGCTAGCAAAACCGCCCACGCATATATCAAAGGCGTAGATAGCCAGCCACGCAAAGTTAGCATCGTAGCTAGCCTTGTCCGTGACCGCTACGTCTCCGACGCTGTAGTTATTCTTGAGAATACTCCACGTCGCGCTGCAAAAGCAGTTCGCAAAGCTATCGAATCCGCAACCGCAAACCTACTACAGAGCGGTAGCATCGATACTAAGACAATTGCTATCAATCGCATTTCTGTTACTGCCGGCACACGTATGCGCCGCTATGTACCAGCAAGCCGCGGCCGCGCATTGCCTTTCGAAAAGATTTCTAGCAACATCTTCGTAGAAGTTTGTGGCGAAGAAAAGGTCAAGAAAGCTGAACCAAAAGCAGAAAAGACCACCAAGAAGGCAGACGCCAAAGCAGAAAAGGAGAATAAGTAATGGGTCAGAAAGTTAATCCCGTTAGCTATCGTCTCCAGATCAACAAGAACTGGAGCAGCAAGTGGTTCTCCCGCAAAGCAGATTATCGTAACTGGCTAATCGAAGATGTCAAAATCCGCGAAGTCATCGAAAATCGCTTCAAGAGCCGCCCAACAATCGATCGCATTAGCATCGAACGCAGCCCAAACCTAACTACCATTAACATCCGCACTGCTAAAGCTGGTGCTGTTATCGGTAAGCAGGGTGCAGGCATTAACGAACTAAAGAAGGATCTTGAAAAGGTTACCAAGAGCCCACTACGCATCAACGTAGAGGAAGTCAAGAAGCCAGAACTTAGCGCAAAGCTAGTTGCTGAAAACATCGGTTTCCAGCTTGGCAAACGTATGAACTTCCGCCGCGCAGTCAAGATGGCAAGCGCATCTACAATGAATGCAGGTGCTAAGGGTATCCGCATCGAGGTATCCGGTCGTCTAAACGGCGCAGAAATGAGCCGCCGCGAAAAGTTCATCGAAGGTTCCGTACCTCTACATACTCTTCGTGCAGATATCGACTTCTACGTCGAACATGCTCAGACGATTGCAGGTATCGTTGGTGTTAAAGTTTGGATCTACAAGGGGGAGAAATAAATTATGGCACTTACACAACCTCGTAAAGAAGCCCATCGTAAGGTCCGCAAGGGCAAGAACGAAGGCATCGCAACCCGTTGTAACTATGTTGCATTCGGTGATTGGGGTCTACAAAGCCTAGATAACGAACGCGTCAACGGTCGCCAGATCGAGGCCGCTCGTCAGGCTATCACCCGCTACGTTAAGCGTGGTGGTAAGGTCTGGATCCGCATCTTCCCACACACTCCAGTAACTAAGAAACCATTGGATGTTAAGATGGGTAGCGGTAAAGGTGAACCTCAGTATCACGTAGCAAAGGTTAAGGCCGGAACAGTTATGTTCG
The DNA here is from genome assembly GCA_030528815.1 of Candidatus Saccharimonadota bacterium. Lineage (GTDB taxonomy): Bacteria > Patescibacteriota > Saccharimonadia > Saccharimonadales > Saccharimonadaceae > UBA2834. Next base: position 4,928 of record JAUMYE010000021.1, read on the forward strand.
AAATCGCCGATGTTACCGAAGAGCAGGCAAAAGAAGCTCTTCGCCTAGCAAGCCACAAGCTACCAGTACGCTGCAAGATCATTAAGAAAGAGGAGCTTTAATTTATGGCAGGAAAGAAAGAAGCCGCAAAAGAAGCTAAGCTCGTTAGCAAAGCACCGCTTGATGAACAGCTAAAAGCTAAGCGCGAAGAACTCTTGATTGCTCGTCAGGGTCTTGGTTCTACTCTACAGAACCCACACCGCATCAAAGCCCTCAAGAAAGATATTGCACGTATCTTAACGCAAATTAACGCCACGAAGGGAGATAAATAATGGCACGCACCCTCACTGGAGTAGTCTCCTCCGACAAGCGTGACAAGACCATCACGGTCATGATCACCTCTCGTGAGACGCATCCACTATATCGCAAGCAGTATACTATTACGCGCAAGTACACTGCACATGACGAAAAGAACGAAGCCCATGAAGGCGACACCGTCATGATCGAAGAAACGCGCCCAATCAGCAAGACTAAGACCTGGAATCTTGTCAAAGTTCTTGAAAAGAGCCATGGTAAGGTCGAGCTAAAAGATGAAGTCACTCAGGTCGAGAGCGACGATAAAGAAGGAGAAAATTAATGATTCAGCAAGAAACCCGCTTGAAAGTTGCCGATAACAGCGGCGCCAAGGAACTTGGCGTTATCCGCGTACTCGGCGGCACTCGCGCTCGTTACGCTCACGTTGGTGATATCGTAACCTGCAGCGTCAAAGAAGCTTCCCCAACAGGAAACGTCAAGAAAAAAGCCGTAGTCAAAGCTGTTATCGTCCGCACTCGTCAGCAGATTCGCCGTCCAGATGGTTCCACCATCCGTTTCGACGACAATGCAGCAGTTATTGTCAACGACGACAAAACTCCAAAAGGCACTCGTGTCTTTGGCCCAGTTCCACGCGAACTTCGCGACAAGGGCTTCATGAAAATTATCAGCCTAGCACCGGAGGTACTATAATATGGGAACTCGTATTAAGACTGGCGACCTCGTAAAGGTTATCTCTGGTTCTAACAAAGGCGCAACTGGTAAGGTTACCAAAGTTACTCCAAAAGAGAACCTCGTATTCATCGAAGGTCTAGGCAACCGCACTCGCCACATGCACGCTAGCATGTATCGCCAGGGCGGCAAGAAAGATATTCAAGTCGGCATCAATGCAAGCAAAGTTGCTCTAGTTATCGACGAAAAAGCTGGCAAGACCAGCCGTATCGGCTACGCTAAGAACGACGACGGCAAGACCGTACGCATCGCCCGCCAAGCAAACAACAGGGAGATTAAATAATGGCCGAAACTAAATATGAAGCACGTCTAAAGACTGCCTACAAAGAAAAGTTCAAAGCTGAGCTCCAGAAGGAACTTAAGCTCGAGAATATCAACCAGGTTCCAGAACTAGAGAAAATCATCGTTAGCTCTGGCGTTGGTAAAAAGCGTGAAGATAAGCGCTTCACCGAAACTGTAACTCTAACCCTCAGCAAGATTACTGGCCAGGCAGTTACAAGCCGCCTAGCAAAGAAATCTATCGCACAGTTCAAGATCCGCAAAGGCATGGGCGCCCCAGTTGGTTACCTAACAACCCTACGCGGTGATAAGATGTACGAATTTGCTGATCGCCTTATCAACGTTGCATTGCCACACGTTCGTGACTTCCACGGCGTTCCAGGCAAATCCTTCGATGCTAAGGGTAATTACAGTCTTGGTCTAAAAGAACAAACTGTATTCCCAGAAATTAGCTTCGAAGATGCAGCCGTACTTCATGGTATTGAAGTTACGTTCGTAATCAAGAACGGCACACCAGAAGGTAGCCGCAAGCTCCTCGAAAAGTTCGGTATGCCATTTGAAAAGGAGTCTAAGTAATGGCTAAGAAGAGTGCAGTTCTACGCGACGAAAAACGCCGCAAGATGTATGAAAAATATAAAGCTAAACGCGATGAGCTAAAGGCTGCCGGTGACCTAGAAGGTCTTCAGAAGCTTCCACGCAACGCAAGTGTTACTCGCTTGAAGAACCGTGATATGCTTGACGGTCGCCCACGTGGCTACATGCGCCGTTTCGGCCTAAGCCGCATTAACTTCCGCGAAAAAGCAAGCAAGGGTGAAATCCCTGGCGTAACAAAGAGTAGCTGGTAATAGGAGGAAAGGAAAGATATGTCTATTCAAACTAGCGATCCAGTAGCTGACCTCATTACGCGCATTCGCAACGCAATCGCCGTTAACAAAAACGAAATTCGCGTTCCTACCAGCAAGCTCAAGCTTGCTGTAGCCGAGAAGCTACAGAAGATTCACTACCTCGAAAAGGTAGAAATCGAAGAGGCTCAGCCTCGCAATATCTTGCACATCGTCATCAATAAAGAAGGCGAAAACGCAATGATCAACGAAATCTCCAAGGTTTCTACACCAGGTCGTCGCATTTACGCTGGCGTAAGCGAAATTCCTAAGGTCAAGTCTGGCCGTGGTACCGTTCTTGTTTCTACAAGCAAGGGCATCATGACTGGCCAAGAAGCTGTTAAGAACAAGCTTGGTGGCGAAGTTCTAGTCAAGGTTTGGTAATAACTACCACAAAAAAACATCCTCATTCGGGGATGTTTTTTGTTGCCTAAATCTATTTCATCTTATCTGGAATCGTCCAGGAGTTTTCTTTCATTTTCTTAATCTGATTCTCGCGGTCTTTTTGTATCTCCATGCGCTTCTTCCTACCAAATACATATTCAACTTTAGCTGCATATCTACTCTCGATGAAATTGAACGGAATATAGAAGACTGAGACGAAGAAATATAGCCTAATCATAAGAATCAACGCAATCGGTATTAGCCACCAGAAACCTAGCCCAATACCCCAAATTACAGCAGAAACAAGGATCGCAATCGAAAACAAGCGCCAAAGCCTTGCTACGCCAATATCTATCACTTCAACAATATCAAACCTACTACGTTTCATACTTTTTAGTGCGCTTTTACAAAATCCTGCGCAAAATAGCCACCAAACAAGCAGCATTACGGCATAAACAACAAAAAATATAATAATTACATCGAGCATAAGTAAATTATAGCCCACAGAGCAAGATATCTTGCTAAAAAGCACAAGCTAAAATATAATAAAATCATGAATCCGAACGGGACAAACTTAGATAATGGCATGAATCCTAACGGCCCAATGCCAAACGGTCAGGCACCAAATGATCAGATGCCACAATTCGAAGCACCACAAAATCCAATGCTAGACAATTCTCCTAGAGCAGGTGCTTTTATGCCAAATCAAAATATTAACAATATTCCAACTATAGACACAGATCCAACTGCGCCTACTTTTTCTACACCAAAAGCTAGCTTCGCTTCTATGCTAGAAGGCCAGAATCCTAGCCCAAATCCTTATCAAAACCAGGCAATGCCACAAGCTATGCCAACTAACAACATCCAGAACACGCCACTTGCCATGGGCATGCAGTCACAAAGCATTGCAATCCCTCAGCCAAAGCAAAGCCATGGCCTAGAAATCTTTATTATAGTTATCATTTATATTATTAGTATTGCTGCTATCGGTGGCGCAATCTACTTCTTTATGCAATACGATGGCAAGAACAAACAAGACACAAGCGCCCGCAACGCCCTAGTCCTAGACGCAAAAGAAGAACAAAAAGCCCTAGACGATCAGAACTACGCTAAGCGCAAAGCTCTAACATCCAAGGAGTTTACAGGTCCAAGCCAATATGGCGCATTGACTTTCAAATATCCAAAAGAATGGAATGTCTATATCGCAAACGATAGTGAAACCAGCGCAGAATACGAAGCATACTTCCATCCAGATCCAATTCCACCAATCAAGTCAAATAATTCAACATACGCCTTTAGTTTCAAGATTCTAAACCAAAGCTACGAACAGGCCGCACAGAAATACAACAACGACAAAATTTCTAGCACGCCATTCAGCTCCGGCCCAATCACCGGCATTATGGTCCAAGGCAAGCTTAAAAACAACGAAAATGCTCCAGATGGACGCGCAATTATCATAAAAGTAAACGATAAATCCGCCATTCTATCGACCGACGATTATGCAACATACGGAAATTACTTCGATAGCATCATCGCAAGCCTAAGAAATAGCAATATCGATAACTAAAAACAGAGAATCTCAAGATTTACCTCTTGAGATTTTTTGAATTTTATGATAAAATAAGCGAGATATTATTAACAAAAGGAACGTATGAGTCGTATCGGAAAACTACCTGTTGACATCCCAGCAGGCGTGACAATTACGGTCGGCGACACCGAAATCACCGTCGCTGGTCCTAAAGGCACGCTAACTGTCCCTGTCCAGGAGAACACCCAGACTAAGGTCGAGGGTAATCAAATCATCGTAACACGCGCCGACGACGAACCAAAGTCTCGTGCTTGGCATGGTTTGCAGCGCGCATTACTAAACAACGCTGTTACTGGCGTAACCAAGGGTTTTGAGAAGAAACTCGAAATCAATGGTGTTGGTTTCCGCCTAAGTGGTGGTCCAAAAGAAATCGAAATGGCACTAGGCTTTAGCCATCCAGTAAAATATAAAGCCCCAGAAGGTATCGATCTAAAGACTGACAAGATGACAATCACTGTCAGTGGTATCGACAAGCAGAAGGTCGGCCAGGTCGCTGCTGAAATCCGCGCACTTAAGAAGCCAGAACCATACAAGGGTAAGGGTATTAAGTATGCTGACGAAGTTATTATCCGTAAAGCCGGTAAGGCAGGGAAGAAATAGTCATGAAAGCAGATTTTAGAAAGAATCGCACTCGTGCAAAGATTCATGGCACTGCTGAGCGCCCACGCCTTAGCGTAAATATCAGCAACAAGCACGTTACTGCACAGATCATCGATGATGACAAGCGCGTAACTCTAGCTTACGCTACAACCGTTGGCAGCAAAGAAACCGGTAACATGACCGAACTCGCAGCCAAGATCGGTAGCGAAATCGCCAAGAAGGCAAAGAAAGCTAAGATTGAAAAGGTCGTCTTTGATCGTGGCGCACGTCTTTATGCAGGACGCCTAAGCGCACTCGCTGACGCAGCCCGCAAGGAAGGACTGGAGTTCTAATATGGAAAGCAAAGCAAAAGTTATTAACGAATCCGGCACAACTCGCCTCAACAAAGAAGCTAGCGCTGCAAAGGAAGCTCGCGAAAACGGTAACTTCCGTGGTCGCCGCCGCGACAATCGCCGCAACCGCCGCGCAACCGACGAAGTTAAGAAAGAGTTTGATTCCGTAAACATTAGCATCAATCGTGTTAGCCGCACCGTTAAGGGTGGCCGCCGTATGCGTTTCCAGGCACTAGTTGCAGTTGGTAACCACAAGAACAAGATTGGTGTTGGTATGGCAAAAGGCGCAGACGTTACAAGTGCTGTTCAGAAGGCAGAACGCCGCGCAAAGAAAGATATGATCACTATCAACCTAAATGGTGATACTATCTGCCACGAAGTTGAAACCAAAGTTACTGGCGCTAACGTTCTTATGAAGCCAGCAGCTCCAGGTACCGGTATTATCGCTGGTGGCGTTATCCGCTCCATCATCGGTCTTACAGGCGTTAAGAACCTTATCAGCAAGTCCCTCGGTTCTACAAACAAAGCAAACATCGCTTATGCAGTTATCGAAGGTCTTCGCCAGCAGGTTCCAAAGAGCGAATGGCTAGCCAACAAGGGCAAGAAAGCCGAAGCTAAAGAAGCTCCAAAAGCAAAGAAAGCTGCTAAGGAGGAAAAATAAATGAAGTACAACGAACTTAACGTTATTGCAAACAAAGATCGCAAGCGTGTAGGTCGCGGTATCGCAGCTGGTCAGGGTAAAACCGCTGGTCGTGGTACTAAGGGTCAGAAATCCCGTACCGGCCACAGCAAGATGCCAGCAGGCTTCATGGGCGGTCAGCGTGCAATCATGCAGGCTATTCCTAAGCTAAAAGGTTTCAAATCCCTTCATGCTAAGGCTCAGGTTGTTTACACCGACACTCTTGATACTCTTAAGGGCAAGGTCGACAACTTCAAGCTAGCAGAAGCAAACCTTATCGCTAATCCATACGCAAGCGTAAAGGTCATCACTCGCGGTGAGATCAAGAACAAGATTGAACTTGAAACTCAGTTCGCAAGCAAGACTGCAATCGCTGCTATCGAAAAAGCTGGTGGTAGCTTCAAGAAAGTTACTGTTCCACAGCGCGTTAAGGCAAACAAAGAAGCCTAACGAATAGAAAGCAAGAAAATATCTCCAAGTAATTGGAGATATTTTTGCATAATCTCGCAAGATACCGATAGATATGATAATATAAAAGAAGTAAAAAAGAGGTATCATGAATTTTAAGACGATTTTCAAGTCTTTGAAAAACAAAGACATGCGAAAAAGAATCCTTGCTGTAGTAGGCCTCCTAGTCGCCTACCGCATCTTGGCGCACATTCCTGTCCCACTAGGCGACGCACCAACATTCAAGACCGCTATCAATAACTTGATCAACGGTACAGACTTCGGTGGCTTCATCAACCTTATTTCCGGTGGTGGCCTAACCTCTATGTCTATTATTATGGTTGGTATTTCACCATATATCACATCGTCAATCGTTATGCAGCTTCTATCCAAAGCTATTCCAAGCATGGAAGAGCTCAGCAAAGACGGTGAAGTCGGACGCCGCAAGATTAACCAGTGGACTCGTATCCTAACCGTCCCACTAGCAATTCTTCAATCTATTGTCTATATCTTCATCTTATCCAAGGAAGCTCTATCTCTAGGCACGACATCTACAGTTGCCCTTGACGGACAAGGTTGGGCTCTAGCCGTAACAGCCATGACTGCAGGTTCTATGCTTCTCATGTGGCTCGGCGAGCTTATTACGGAACAGGGTATAGGTAACGGTACTTCCATGATCATCGTCGCGAGCATCATCGCAAACTTCCCATCTTTGGTTTCAAGCTTGCTCACAAAGCTCTTCGACACGAGTGCTGGCACACTATCCATGTTTGGCTGGCTAAACCTTCCAGTAAACCCAGTATATTTCTGGATCGTCCTATCAGTACTAATCGGTCTCATTATCGTTATTTACTTCCTCGTCAAGATCAACGAGGCGCAATGTATCGTCACGCTCAATACCGCAAAACGCGTTCATGGTAACAGCGCTTACGGCGGCATCAAGAGCATCATGCCAATCAAGCTTATCTCCGCTGGCGTTATTCCAGTCATCTTTGCCGTTGCATTCCTAAGCGTTCCATCTTTCATCGGTCAGCTTATTGTTCACAGTGACGAAAGTAGCGTCTTGGGTCAAAACCTCGTTAGCTGGTTCAGCGCTCCAAACGCAAGCAACTTCGATCAGACTGTCGGTCTACAAACAAAAGACTTCATCTATCCTGCATGTTACTTCTTGCTAGTTGTTATGTTCACATACTTCTACACAAGCATCGTATTC
>JAUMYE010000022.1 GCA_030528815.1 Candidatus Saccharimonadota bacterium
GACGAAGTCCGCAAACAGGTCGGCGACGTTGATTTCGTGTTATCCAAATTCACGCCAGAAGAGAAAGAAAAATTACCAAACATTCTTGGCGAAGTTTGCAATTTTCTGACAAAATAGCGATTTTTAACATATTTTATAACACTTTTTTAAGAATTAACAATAAGCACTTTCACCCCTGTAAAATCACGACAACAGAGAACAAAAAAGCCGATTTTACTATTGATTTTTTAGAAAATACTAGAAAAAGTATTGACGAAAAAGCAAATAAGTGCTATTATGTAGACAGTTTTGATTCGCAAGGATCAAAAAATGCACCTAAATAACCCATAGACATTGCAAACTTAGTTTGCAAGTGTTGCGTGCTTTAGAAACCCTTTCGGCCTTTAAGTCTTCTTTTATTATAGCTTAAAGAGAAAAGTATTACCTCCACTTAGAAAGACGTTTCTAAGGCTAGCAATCCCTTTAACCGGCGGACCCCATGTGTGAGGTGGGTCACGCTCCGGGTCTATCCCGGTTGCCTTAGGAGGTGTGTTAAAGGGTCAAATAGCCCCAGGTGATGCCCACCCTTACCTGGGGCTTTTTGATGGTTAAAAATCTGGTACCTTCATTGACTTTTTATCATGTTTATGCTATAATATCCGCATCGTTCACTACAGATCTTCGGCGAAAGCCAAATACAGTCACGAAAGGAGTGATCTATAGTGAAAGCAGTTTACAATAGCCCCGAGGAAAGATGTATCGTCCGCAAGCACTTGGTCGAGACCGTGGCATATTTCACTGTCCACGTTATCTTAATCGCCCTCTCCGTACTCGAGTGCAAAATCGCCATGACAAACAACCTGACGGCAACCATCATCGCTGCAGTTGTCTTCGTCGGCTTGGCGAGCTTCGAGCACATCTACGGCCCTCTGGTTGGCTACGACCACCAGGGATTCACCTGCGCTACCGCCTCCTGCGCATTCGGTCAGTTCATAAACTGGCTCTGGATGACATGTTGGCCTCAGGACTTCGCAGATCTCTCGACCACTATCCCGTTCGCCATCCTGTTTAGCATCTTCGGATTCATAGTCCAGTGTTTGATGCTTTGGGAAGACCTCGGAGACTAAACCACACGCCCCGCCTAGCGGGGCTTTTTATTACTAAAAACAAGGCATGAGAAAAGGCCCGCCGAAGCGAGCCTTTTTTGTAGGGTAGGAGTTTTAATTAAGACCGAGAGCGTAGATCACGCTGATTAGTTCCGGACGGAATGTAACGCACTTAGCGTGCTTACCGTCGCTGATTGTAGCGAGTACGACAGCCGTATCCTGGCAGGCATTGCCTTCAAGATTGAAGCTGTGAGTTTCGCCAGTCTCACCTTCGACAACATTCACATTATTGCGCTGTACATTAATGGTGTACTTGCCATAATGAAGAATGCTAACGTCGTGGTAGTTGACATAATCAGCAGGAACGATCGCCGCAGACCAAGTATGGTTCTCAGTGAAGCCGAGAGGAGCATCAACGCTATCGATTTCGATGCTGAACTGATGTCCGTTAAGCTCACCGTCGAGCCAGTAAACGGAGCCATCGGCACCCTGAGAATCCTCACGGATATACTCGGACCACTCGATTGCGCCGTACTTGGGGTCGCTAACACCCGTCATAGGGGTGATATTCTTGGAGATCTTGTCGATAACCGTATAGATTTCCTTGGTTTCAGAAACCTCGGAAGAAACGGTAGTCTCTTCGACCTCTTCACCTTCAGCGACAATTGCAGGAGCGCCGTCAGTTGCGATTACCCAGCTGTCATTGCCATATGCAACAAGTGCATACTTCTCATAGTCAGCAAAGGTGTTCTGCCACTCAGCATACTTCCACTCAGCATAGTGACGGTAATCGAGGACAAGTGCCTCCCAACCATCGCCGTATACGAATGTGGTGCCCGGGCCAGGGCAGTAGGAAACTCGTCCCTCAGCCTTAAAAGTCCAGCCATCAACAGTAGTCTCGCCCTTGTGAGCCGCGATAGGCATTCCGATAGCAAAGCCATCATCGTGCCAAGTCAGCGGAGCGAAATCATCGCCCTTACAGCAGTGATTTGCCTCATCGAACGAGAACTCCCAGTCGCCCTCATCAAGAAGGTGGCCGGAAAGTGTGGTCAAGCCATTGTCGTAGGTCTCAGTTACAAACTGGAAATCTTTCCAGTCAATAACAAACTGACCATAGACGGTCTGATCACCCGGCTTTACGTAGTAACCAGAAATAGCAGAACCAATTGCAGTTGCAGAGTCTGTATCATTAGTTGCCTCGATCGTAGCGGCCGAACCGCTTTCGAACTTAGCGTTTGCTGCGTACGTAGTCTCGACAGCAGCGTCGCTGCTAACGGAGACAGGTGCGGTCACGGAAGCGGTAGTGTTCTCAGAGGGAACAGCACCAAGACCATTGACCAGGGTGATTGCTGCAACAGCAGCGCTTGCGATTTTCTTGCTCATGTACATAATATGTACCTCCTAGTAATGTTCTATGCGTTTGGTTTCCCAACCGCATGATACTAAGTATTATACCATACATGCCCAAAAAAGTCAATAGATGCTTATGCTTTTTACCCCTTAGAATAATTGACTTTGCGTGATTTCTATGCCATAATAACGAAATCCGTTTTGGCGCTCTTTTTATCTATAAATAGTAAGAAAAAGCGCCTTCCGTCCACACTTCAAGGAGGTTCACTTATGAAAAACTTCTATGATATCGCACAATCTGTTGCGAAACAGACCAGACAATATCTGGCAGAGAAGAAGCAGCCCGACGATAATGGCGCTATAATGGTCCATTTCGAGGTTCGTGATCCGGTATTCGCAAAGGCTTACTTCGGCGAAGATTGCCAGAATGCCAGATACGCATTTCCTTTCAATACAACCGGACGTTTCAATCCCTACCAGAGAATCAAATGCAGCGAACTTATCGACAAGCAGCTCATCCTTGATGACTTTACCAGCTCGGTAGATGATTCAAGAATCATTACTGCACTCATCAAGAAGAGAGAAGGCACAAAAGAAGGCAAAATTCTTCTCAAGATCAATATCGCCATCTGTAGCTACTATGATGAGGTCTCGGACGATATGAACATCAAGAAAAGAACCGTCGGCTCCATCGACGGCCTCCACGACTGCCTTAGCTCCATCTGTGGCGAATACTGCGCAACAACTTTCTCTTACTATCTGTAAAAAGAACCCCCGACATTCGTGCCGGGGGACTTTTTATTCTTTGGCGGTTTTCAAATCTTCGATATAGTTCTTACCATTTGTATAGTTCAAGGTCTCTACATGTGGCATTGCCTCGAGAAGAGCAATAATCGCGGTATCCGTCTCAGCATTCTGCATCGAAGCCTTTGCTTTCTTGGCATGAGAATTTACATGAAGCTGACGATAAACAATCCTTGTTACGCCTGCCTGCAAAAGATGACGAAGGCAGTCTACACAAGGCGCCACACTAGAATAAACCGTGCAATCCTTCAAATCGCAATGCGAGAAAATCATGGCATTCATCTCGCTGTGAATAGAGAAGTAATACTTCATTGGGCGCTCAGAAAGAGTAAGTTTAGACTCGTCAGCGTGCTGAATTAGGCCATTATAACCAAAAGAAATCGGACGATGGTTCTTTGTCGTAATAACTGTACCGACCTTAGTCGAAGGATCTTTAGACCTCAAAGCCACCGTTTCGGCAATTTTCAAAAAATATTCATCCCATTCCATATATAATTCCTCACACAAATAATTAAGTTTATTATACACTAGTTCAGGAACAGATAAGGGCTAGACAAAGCCCACAAAGATTATGTTATTATAAATTAATATGAGCAAAAACTTAGTAATCGTAGAGTCTCCAGCGAAAGCCCACACCATCGAGAAGTATCTCGGTTCAGATTTTCAGGTCCTTGCATCTGTCGGCCACATTCGCAAAGATACTAAGGTAGATAAAAACACTTTTGACGTCACTTACGAAGTTGACCCAGGTCACAAACAAATCCTCTCTGACCTTAAGAAGGCTATGAAAGCTTGCGACAAAGTCTGGCTTGCAACGGATGAAGACCGCGAAGGAGAGGCTATTTCTTGGCACCTTACGCAGGTCCTAAAACTTCCAGAAGACACCGCGCGTATTACTTTCCATGAAATTACCAAATCTGCCCTCGAAGAGGCTATCAAGCATCCTCGCACTGTAGATATGGCCATGGTTTCCAGCCAGCAGGCTCGCCAAACCCTAGATATGCTTGTAGGTTTTGATCTTTCTGGCATCGTACGCAAGAAAGTTCCTGGCGCTATTTCCGCCGGTCGTGTTCAGAGCCCAGCGCTTCGCCTTATCGTAGAGCGCGAACAGCAAATCGAGAAATTCTCTAGTAAATACACCTATAAAGTTACTGGTGATTTCGGTTTTCCTGCCGCTCTTAACCACACCTTCGAAACCGAAGAAGAAGTTAAAGCCTTCCTCGAAAAACTTCTTAATGCTGAATATATCGTCAGCGCCGTCGAGCATACTCCTGGCGTTCGTAAACCAGCTCCGCCATTCACAACCGCAAGCATGCAGATTGAGGCCAACACTCGCCTCGGTTATTCTACGCGCGTTACCATGAATGCCGCCCAGGCCCTCTATCAGGCTGGTCTTATTACCTATCACCGTACCGACTCTCTAAACCTTAGCAAACAAGCTGTCGCCAGCATGGCAAGCTATATCGAATCCACCTACGGAAAAGAGTATCTAAAGGTCCGCAGCTTCAAAACTAAGGATGCCAGCGCCCAGGAAGCTCACGAAGCTATCCGCCCAACTAATATCGCAGTCGAGAGCGCAGGCAAAAACACCTACGAACAACATCTTTATGCTCTTATTCGCGCTCGCGCTTTGTCTACCCAGATGGCAGACGCAGAACTTGCAAAGACCACGATTACTGTCAGTACACCTACGGAATACGTTTTTGAAGGCAAGGGCGAAGTTGTTACTTTTGATGGCTTCCTCAAGGTTTACGGCCGCCTCAAAGAGAGTGAGCTGCCAGATCTTCAGACTGGCGATACCGTAGAAGCAAAAACTATCGTCGCTCATCAGACCTACAGCAAACCGCCGGCCAGATACACTGAAGGTTCGCTTGTTAAAGAGCTCGAAAAGCTTGGTATCGGCCGCCCAAGTACCTACGCCAGCATTATGACCGCAATTCAGTCTCGTGGCTACGTTACCAAGGGCGAAAGCGAAGGCGAAGAGCGCGAAGTGACCGAATTCCGCCTAGAGAACCAGGTTATTACCCAAGGCATCGTCAAAGAGAAGTTTGGCGCCAACAAGGGCAAGCTCATGCCAACCCCTATTGGTGAGCTTATTTCTGGCTTCCTAACAGACAACTTCAAGAATATCGTCGACTACAAGTTTACCGCTAATATCGAAAAAGACCTCGACCTTATTGCCGAGAGAAAACTCGAGCGCGTCAAGATGCTCAGAGATTTCTATGGTCCATTCAATAACGACGTCTTGGCCGCTGAGGGAATCGAGCGCTACAATAACGCCCGTGTTCTTGGCCATGATCCAAAGACCGGCAAGACTATCTATGCTAAGGTTGGCAAAAACGGTGGCTTCATTCAGCTTGGTGAAAACGAGAAAGAATCTGGCGAAAAGCCACGCTTCGCGCCACTACCAAAGCGCAAATCCGTTAAAACTGTTACTCTCGAGCAGGCCCTCAAGCAACTCGAATTACCACAGCTACCACGCAGCCTCGGCAAAGCTGCTGACGGCACAGAAATTATTGCTGCCGCTGGTCCATTTGGTCCATATCTAAAAGCTGGCAAATATAACGTCCCAATGAAGAGCAAGGAGGAGACCTTCGACCCCTATACAATTACGCTCGAACAGGCCGAACCTCTCTATGTCGCCAAGCGCGATAGCTATATTGCCGACTGGGGCGAGATTCAGATCATTAACGGCGCTTATGGCCCATACGTCAAAGGCCCAGGCCGCAGAAACAACGTCAAAGTTCCAAAAGATATCGATCCAAAGACCATCACAAAGGAACAGGCCGAAGAAATGCTAGCCAACAAGCCAAAGACTACGCGTCGCCCAGCTACTAGAAAGAAAGCTTCTACTGCAAAGAAGCCTACGGCCAAGAAAACTACAACCAAAAAGGCTACCAAGAAATAATAAAAGCCTCCCGTCAAAGGGAGGTTTTTAAAGACAAAAAGAAACCCCCGAAGACAGCTCCGAGGATTAATAAAAGATAGACAGTGTTATGGTAAAATCATGCATCAATCAGCACAATCTCAACCGTAGGCACCGAAGGACAATCAGGCTGTCCCGCAGTCTCGAAAAGACATCTCGGAATTAAAGCCTTAGGTCTCATAGGATTTTCGTTGTACTCGTATATTGCTTCCTCGAGAACCCTCACGCCACGCTTTGCCAGCTGTTCATTCAGCTCATCATCTGCACCACAAAGCTGAATAGAGACATAATATCTAGCCCAGTTTTTCTCCTTCTTACGGAACAGACCACTAGGTTTTGTAATGTCGAAGCCGAGACAACCACGCCTGTTGCCGCCCACATCAGCTCCTGCTTTGGGGTTATAGCTAGACATTACTCCGTTAGTGTGGCCATTCCAAGCACAAGCGAAGATTCTTCCGAAAGCCAGCGATGCACGTCTGGTCTGAATCTCGTTGCTTGAGGGGAAATCGAACTTAGTCTCGCCGAAGTCAATTTCGTAGCGTTTTGCATTCAGTGCCTTGCAAGCATCACGACAGAGCGGCTCGACGCCAATAACTACCCAGCACTCACCCTTGCATTTTGCTCTCAGGTCGTCATGTTTCAGCGCATAGCGCTTAATACCCTCTGCGGCAATTCTTGCCATTTTTCTTGTTTCGATCGTATTCATGATCCATAAACACTCCTCTGGAAATTTACTTGTTCACCTCCAAAGCCCTATAGACTTTTTAAGCGAACATTTTTCTATTTTAACATAACAAAGCTCATGCTTAAGTGTCTTTTTTACAATGTTTACAGAGATAAAAGCAAGAAAAATCCCCGGATCCAAAGACCCGGGGTAGAAAATAGAAAGAGGTTTACGCTGCAAGCTTAGAACAGATGGAAGTGTACAAATACCGTCGCCAGCGTATTTGCAACCGTGCTCATCATCTTAATAAAGATATCGAGGGCAACGCCCACGACATCTTTTCTTGTATCTCCGACTGTATCACCGACTACGGTAGCCTTGTGAGCATCGGAGCCCTTGCCATAGCCTTCCAGAGCACCGCTCTCGACATACTTCTTTGCGTTATCAAAGGCACCGCCAGAATTGCCCATGAATATAGCACGAGTAATTGCTACGAGAGTTGCGCCAACCAGAATACCACCGACAAATTCCACACCAAAGATAACGCCACCAATCACCGGCACAAGCATTGCGAGCAGAGAAGGCGCAAGCATCTTTCTCAGAGCTTCCTTCGATGCCATCTCGATACACTTGTCGTAATCAGGCTTAACATTACCCTCAATAACGCCCGGAATCTTCAGCTGGCGAATACTTTCGTCGGCCATCTTCTTGGCAGAATCGATAGTATTCTTGGTAAGCAGTGCAGTAAAGAATTCAATCAGAGCGCCACCAACCATTGCTCCAGCAATTACGATATACGAAGCAAAGTTGAGTACCGGCTCAGAAGCATCGGAGTAGTTACCAACATAGGCAAAGATAAGCGAAACGGTTGCAAAAGCCGCAGAACCAATCGCAAATCCTTTGCCGATTGCCGCCGTAGTATTACCTACTGCGTCAAGCTTATCGGTAATCTTTCGTACACTCTCGTCCAAATGGCAACTCTCGGCAATACCGCCCGCATTATCTGCGATCGGGCCGAAAGCGTCGATCGTGACAGTAGTTGCCACAAAAGAGAGCATACCCATTGATGCTACCGCGATACCGTATGCGCCACAGATCAAACCAGAAGCAACCAGCGAAATCGCAATTGTCAGAACCGGCAGCAAGCAAGATCTAGAGCCAACTGCATCACCTAACGTCACTACAAACGCAGAACCCTCAGGCGAAACCTTTGCCAAATCTTTGACAGGCTTAAAATCAGTCGAGGTATAGTATTCGGTTATCTTGCCAATCGCAACGCCCGATACTACACCCAGCAAACTCGAGATTGCAGGCGAAAGCCAACCAATCTTAAAGCTATCAAAGACATCGATATTTCCGAAGAAATAGTACGACGCTCCAAAGCTGGTCATGATAGCAATTGCCGCCGCAACGTAAGTCGCAAGATCAAGCTGCTTCGACGGATTATCTTTGCCTTTTGCGTGCTGAGCATAGACAATGCCAATGATCGAGCCGAACAGTCCGCCAGCCGCAGCTAGCACGGGGAAGTGCATAGCCGCATCAAGCAGCTCGCCGCTTGCGCCCTTTGCGAGAGTAATCGCAATAATAATGCAAGAAACGATTGTTGCTGCCGTAGATTCAAGCAGATCAGAACAGTTACCAGCGATGTCATTTACAGTATCGCCAATAAAGTCCGCGATTGTGGACGGGTTTCTGCTGTCGTCTTCGGGCAAATCAAAATCGACCTTACCAACGATATCTGCAGAAATGTCTGCCGCCTTTGTATAGTTACCACCAGCCACACGATTAAACATCGCAACCAGTGAGCAACCCAGCGAATAGGTCGTCAGACGCAGTCCAAATGCATTAGACTCGATCAGCGGAACAATGCCAGTACTTTTAGTCGTAACATCCATGCCGCTCATAATAAGCAAGATGCCAACCAGGCCAAGCAGACAAAAACCCTGAACCGACAGACCACTGATAGAGCCGCCGCGCAGAGCTACCTTTACAGTATCGCCGATGGATTTTGTTGTTCTTGCCGCATTAGTCGTACGAACGTTTGCGTAAGTAGCACCTTTCATGCCTATCAGACAGGCAGCACTACTCATCAGAGAACCAGTCAGGAATGTGAGGCCACTAAACGTCTCGATAAACAGAGAGAAGATTACTGCTACGACTACAACGACAATAGCAATGATTTTGAACTCCGTCTTCAAGAAAGTGTTAGCGCCCGAGCGAATTGTGCCTGCGAGTTCCACCATTTCAGGCGTACCCTCATCGAGCTGCTTGATATATTTATAGTTCAAGCAAGCCACAAGAAGAGCAATGCAAGCAATGACAATAGCGATGACATAACTAAGCATTTAAATTCCTCCTTTTTGTAAAAGATCGTATTGAACTCTGGCGAAGTCCAATAAAAATTGATGAGCCAACCCTGGGCTCATTAGCTTAAGTAAAACACTAAACCTCTGTTTTGGCAAAGATAAGCATTTACAAAATCGTGAAATATTATAAAATTAAGCATAAGCAATATCATAATGATTGGTATCGTAAAGTCCTATATAATAAACGGCTATTCCATAAAGAATAATGTCATAAAAAGCTAACGTATAAAGTTTTATATATTTTTTTCGAAGCAACGTCAAAATTGTGTTAAACTAAAGATAGTAAAGGGGAAAACTGCATTTGACAGCACCCATATATTATGTTACAGTAATAGTAGTTTCAAATATTAAACCTAACAAACGGAGAGACAAAGGACACCCCACCAATGGACTATGCGGAAACGATTCGCGAAGCTATCAATAACAGCCTCGCAATCATTGAACAAGAACGCGAAAAAGAGATCATCTCACGCAGATATGGCCTAAATGGTCACAAAGAGACACTCGAACAAATCGGAGAAATGCTTACTATTACACGTGAGCGCGTTCGCCAGTTAGAGAAAGCAATTTTAATTAGACTCCGCATAGCTGCAGAGGAGAATCGTATTTCAAAATTGGCTCCAGCCGAAAAGATTATGATTCGCAATCTTACAGAAATGGGTCGAGTCGCTCGCACAAGTGAGCTTGCTAAAAAGATTCTTGGCCGTAATGCTAACGAAACCGAAAAAGCACAGTTCAACTTTATCGCAGAAATCTCTCCATCACTCACAGTCGTTAACGAAAACGACAAATATCACAATTCCATTGGTATCGCCGAATACGGTGACGAAAAAACTATCCGCAACAAAATAGACGAAATTACAAACATAATTAAAGCTAACAAACAGGCAATGAGCCTCGACGAGCTCGATGCCAAGCTAGACTACGAACATCCAAGCTATATCGAAGCAATCGCAAGTCTCAGCAAACAGCTATCTTCTTTGAATGGTCAGTGGGGTCTTTCCAAGTGGCCAACCGTTAACCCAAAGAATATCCGCGACAAGATCTATGTCGTTCTTGAAGAGAATAAAGAGCCAATGCACTTCTCAGCAATCGCAGAAGCCATTAGCAAATCAGATTTCCGCCGCAAGAACGTTACCGTTCAGGCAATCCACAACGAGCTAATCAAAGATCAGCGCTTCGTACTTATCGGACGCGGTATCTATGCACTAGATAGTTGGGGTTACGAAAAGGGTACAGTTTCAGACATCATTACCCGCATCCTCAAGGAAGCTGGTAGCGAAGGTCTATCCCGCAAAGAAATCGTCAAACAGGTTCTACGCCGCCGCAAGGTCAAAGAAACAACTGTTCTTCTAAACCTACAGAACAAACAGCTTTACAAGCGCGTTGGTCGCGACCACTTCACAAACGTCTAAAACAAAATATCCAGCTGGGAGGCTGGATATTTTTTATGCTTGCATTTTTTGATATAATATTTTCATGAATAATATCTTGCACTTTCTTTTTACACCAATCGTATGGATTCCAATCGTTGTAATCCTAGTGGTGTTAACGGTGCGAAATTACCGAAAACTTAATCGCATCAAAGTCCTCAATACCGAGAGCGCACTTTTGATGCTTGAAATTCCAAAAGACAACGACAAGAACGAACTTTCCGCAGAACAGATGTTTATGTCTCTGCATGGTATTTTGCGCGACGCAGAAGAATTAAAGAACTCTGGTGGCGTTCAGGAGCATCTTTCTTTCGAAATCGCTTCAACTGGCAATCAGATTCGTTTCTTTGTTTGGGTACCAAAAATCTACCAGTCCTTCGTCGAAGGCCAGATTTATGCTCAGTATCCAAGCGTACAGATTTATCGCATGAAGGAAGATTACGTTGATAGGCGCGAAAAATATCCGGTCGCTTATACTTCCGAAATTACCCTTACGGATAACGAAGCTTTACCAATCAAGACCTTCGATAGCTTCGAGGTAGACCCTCTCGCTGGTATTACCGCAACCCTCGCCAAGCTTAATCCATCTGGCGGAGAAGAGATGTGGATCCAGATTTTGACCCGTCCTATCGCTGACGATTGGCATAAAAAGAGCGACGAATGGATCAAGACCGTCAAAGACGGAAAGAAAAGTGGTCTATTCGGCATTATTGACGCTAAGTGGCTAGCAGAACTTTTTGCAGCACTCTGGAAACCACCAGAGGGTGGCGCAGCCGAGAAGAAAGTCGAGCTTAGCGAACGCGATAAAACTCGTGTCGCCAAGGCCGAAGAGAAGGGTGATAAACTTGGTTACCAGGTAAAGATTCGCCTCGCTTACGTTGGCTCTAAAGAGGTAGATGCTAAGCTAAACATGCAGGCTCTTGTTGGTACTTTCAAGCAGTACAACTCTACCGTTCTTAACGGCTTCAAGATGACCAAAGCTAGCTTCGACAAAGACGCCCTAAACGCCTACAAAGAGCGCCGTTTCGCAGATGATGGCTTCATTTTGAACGTCTCCGAGCTTGCTTCCGTTTACCACTTACCACACACGAGCGTCGAAACGCCAAATATCGTTTGGGCATCCAGCAAGACTGCCGAACCGCCAGCCAAGCTTCCACTCATGACAGGCGATCCAAATATTGACGAAAACATTTCCGCCTTTGGTTTGACAGATTTCCGTGGCATCAAAAATCAGTTCGGTATGTATCGCCGCGACCGTTCTCGTCATATCTATATCATTGGTCAGACCGGTTCTGGTAAGTCTGGTCTTTTGACCCTCTTTGGCTTGTCGGATATTTTCCATAACCAAGGTTATTGTATTATCGATCCACACGGCGACCTTGCGATGGACAACCTTCGCTTCGTGCCAGAATCTCGCATCAAAGACGTCGTCTACTTTAACCCAGCCGACACTCAGTATCCTATGGCCTTTAACCCACTCGAAGTCGACGATCCAAGCCGCAAACCAAATATTTCTTCCGAAGTTATCGGCGTATTGAAGCGTATGTTCGGCGACTCTTGGGGCCCTCGTCTTGAGCATATCCTCCGTTACACTCTCCTTGCTCTTCTC
>JAUMYE010000023.1:0-11460 GCA_030528815.1 Candidatus Saccharimonadota bacterium
CATATAGACGTTTTGCGATTCACTCAAATTAACAGATTGTTCCAGATGAGTTACGCATAAAAATAGATAAATAAGACCAAACAGCGCTGGAGCCAAAAGACAGAAAAGTCGACGTCTCTCAAGAAAGAACTGTTTCATGCTTTATATTTTAACATAGTTGTGATATAATACCTCTATTGACGGGGTTTGGCGCAGTTGGTAGCGCGCGCGCTTTGGGAGCGCGAGGTCAGCAGTTCGAGCCTGCTAACCCCGACCATAATTTGAATTTTCACTAAAAATACCCTCGATTCGAGGATATTTTTTATTTTTCTAGCAGTTTGCCGATTAACTCTTCTGGGCTATTTACGATATGGTCTTCCGTTACTTCTTGAAGTAATTTCGGATGAGAATCTCGCATTGCGTAACCATTGAAGCGTTTTATCATGGCGATATCATTAAGATCATCGCCCAAAACAATCGTCTCGCCCTGTAGTCTTTCACTCTTGACTAGCCTAGAAATCGCCTCTTCTTTTCCAGATTCGAAAGGCATCACATTTATAAATGCGCTATATTCACTACCAACCCAAGAAAGGCTAGATTTTACAGCATGGCGTTCGTGATGCATTTTTATCTTGTCGCCACCAAGCTCAGAACTAATCTTATCTATTAGCGGATCGATTAGACTATCATTGAGGAGCCACAAGCGAACTTTCCCTATCGGAGCGATCGGAAAGCGATACTCCTGCGTATAGCCGTGATAAGAAATCGCCATTCGATTATCTGGATAGAAACTTGTAGCGATATCTATAATCCTCTTGAGCTCGCTCGGTTCAAAGACAATCTCACCAATGAGCTTGTCTTTTTTAATATCTACAGCAAAGCTTCCGTTATCTACTACCAGATAATCTGCGTTTTCTATATAGTCTGGAAAATTCCGGAGCATACTAGGCTTACCGCGGCCAGTTGCAAAGCCAAAGATATTTCCGGCAGCACGAAAGCGTTTAACAGCTTCGATATTTCTTTTGTACTGAACAAAGTCCGTATCGCTGTGCTGCCAAAAAGTACCGTCTACGTCACAAAACAGATTCATATTTACCTACATTCCAGGAATATGGAAGGCGCCAGGATCATCCTGAATCGTGCTTGGCGTAGGTGCTGGAGCTGGGGATGGAGCTGGAGCGGCACTAGCGGAATTGGCGCCAGGGACCGAAGCAGCAGAAATAGTAGGCGGAGTACTTGGGCGTGGAGCCAAAGATGCGCCAGCTGGAGCCGAAGGAGCTGGAGTAGCTGCAGGAGTCTGAGCGGCAGGAGTTGCTGGAGCACTAGCCGCACTCGTCGGAGCTGGAGTGATTGGCTGACTTGGAATCTGTAGCTTTACGGCAGGCATAACCGGAACCTCGGCGACCTTTTTCTGTTGCTCAGCTTTTTCTTTTTGAAGTTTTGCGACAATTTCATTTGCGGTCGGAATATGACCGACTTCCTCTGCTGGGGCTGGAGTTGGTTCTGCTGGGGCTGGGGCTGGAGTTTGAACCGGAGCCTCTTTAGCAGGAGCTTCCTTCGGAGCAGGCTTGCTCTCATCAAGAACAGATGGGGTTGGAATATAGCTTCCGGCTTCTTCAAATATATCCTTAGGTTCTTCCGGTTCAGGGCTTGATGGTGGCATCATAGCGGAGAGCGGAACTGGCGGAGGCGGCAAAATGCCAGACGGGCCAATCTCTGCAGCCGGAACTTCGACTTTGCTTGGCGGAGCCATTGGAGCTGGAGTTGGATCCGTACTCCTGAGCGTTGGAGAATCATCAACAGATGACGGAACATACATTTTATCCGCACCAGAAGCCTTGAGCTCAGTATTAAGCATCTGAGCATAATCTTTTGGTGGTTCAGGCGGCAACATGGCTTGATCAAGTGGAGCTATATTGCGCTTTGCACCACCATCGTCGTCATCAAGCTTGATATCATTATTTTCCTCGGCTTGTTTAGCCGCAGCTTCATCTTCGTTGACTTTGTTTTCTGGACGCTCTTCTAGCTCAGTCTTGTGTTCTGGCTTCGGAATTGCGATATCCTGACTATCTTCCTCTGCTGGAGGTTCTGGAGCCTCAACCGGCTTTTCTTCTACAGGCGCTTCTGGAGCTGGGATTTCTGGAGCTGGAGCTTCAACTTTTTCTTCCTTCTTTTCGGCCTGGTGAGAAATTGCGAAATCGGTTGGGTCTACTGGTTTAGCAGGCTCTTCTTTCTTTTCTGGTTCTGGCTCGGATTTCTCTTCTGGTTTTTCTTCCGATTCGGTTTTTTCTTCTTTTGATTCTTCTTTCTTTTCTTCTGATTCTTCCTCTTTTGGCTCTGGCTTTTGAGTCAAAATATCTACTGGAACATTCTTGGAGATAAGCTGTTGATCAGCACCCTCTGCCATAAGAGCAGAAGCCGTAGCTAAAGTATCTGCAGTCGTGCGTTCGTTCGAGAAGCGATTCGTAGCTGAGATAATACCCGTAAGAAGAGTCGTTGCAATATTGTTATCCATTAGAGGATTATCTGGCTCACGTAGCTCGTTCGAGAGGATGGAAATCATTTCAGAGATAGAGGAAGCCTCTGGACTGCCCCATTCAAGATCGGCAAACTTGCCAGGAGCGGCGGCAGAAATATTAATCGAGCTAGCATCATGCATGATTCTGCCATACTCAGTTAGAGCACCATCAAGATCCTTGGCGCTTGAAACATTCAAAGAGATAACTAGGTCAACATTAAAGTCACCATGGCTAAATTCCATATCCTTTTCGGAGATGGTGGTTTTGTATGGAGTGATATAGACCTTAACATAGTCGCCATCAATCTTGTATCGAATATGGTCAGCCTTTTCCTTGTCTAGGGCAATAATGAAATCCTGAAGACTATTCGTGTTTTGCTCGAAGGTTTTTTCTGGCTGCAAAAACTCGATGATATTTGGGATATCTCCAGAGAAGATAGCAGTTGCACGCTTCCCCATTTTATCTAGTACAAAAGTTAGACCAAGTGCGGCCGTTAATTCATCGATGCTTGGATTCTTTGAAAGGGCGACCAAGACATTGCTGCATTCGCGGATACGATTCGCGACTTGCGTCAAGATATCAGGGGTGCCCTTACCCTTATTATTATCGTTTGCCATGTTTTCTCTTTTTATTTTTGACCTTTTATAAGCCTAGATTAGCATAAGCACAAGAGCTTTGCAAGGGGTGCAACTAAGGTTTTAAGATAACGACAGAGCATAACAGGGGTTACCCTTTACTTTTAGAGAATATTAGCTTATAATATGTAATTAATTGTATAAATAATATTTAAAGGAATAGAATTTAATGCCGATTATTAAATCTGCGAAGAAAGCTGCGCGCCAAGCTATCAAGCGCAAAGCTAAGAACGAAGCGATTAAGAAAGAGATCACAAGCACCCGCAAGGCTGTCGCAAAAGACCCAAGCGCAAAGAATCTTTCCGCCGCTCAGTCCGCTATCGACAAGGCTTACAAGAAGGGCCTTATCAAGAAGAACACTGCTAGCCGCCGCAAGGCAAATCTTGCAAAACTAGCAAAGGCTCTATCTGGCGCAAAGCCAGCAAAGAAAGCAGCTGCTAAGAAAACTGCAACCAAGGCTACAACTGTAAAGAAAACTACCGCAGCAAAGAAGCCAGCAGCAAAGAAAACTACAACCAAAAAAGCTGCAACAAAAGAAGCTAAATAGTTTATAAAAAATCCCCAGTTCGTCTGGGGATTTTTGTTGCTTTTGGATTATCTAATAGATAGGTGGCCTTCACCCATCTGCGAGTTTGCATCACTGAGGCTATTGTGACCAGTTTCTGGAATATCTTCGATATCATGAGCAGCAGATTCTACTAGTTCGCCATAAGTCTTATTAATCGGCACGACATCTTCCACGCCAAGAACATGGAAGCTTTGGATTAAATCTTCACGAGCCTCGTCTGGAGTCTCATTCTTGTCTAGAATAGTCTCGATCTTCGCATAATAGCCATCAAGGCCATCGATTTTATCTACATAAATACGAACCGTTTCGCCCATAGCAAGCTCGCTACGGCGGCGGCTAACCTCGGCCTTAAATTCGTAGCCTAGGCTATAAAGAATATGCGCAGCCTCCGTATAATCCCCAACAAGCGTGCGATTAATAATATCTAGGTTGTTCTGAGTAAAATGCTGGCGCATAACGAGCGCATAGAGCGTTTCGCCGTCTTTTCGCACGACAGTACGAAGCGAGAGGCGCGGATAAGCGCGATTGCGATCATAATTCTTTGGCACAAAAATACGATCATGCTGCCAATAATCTGGCTCAAAATTAAAACCAATGCTATCTAGAGTTTCGAAAAAGCCCACACGGCTATGAATTTTCGTTTTGATTATTGCCTTTTTCATAAACTCTTTCTTTATTAACCCTCGATTATTTCCCCATTTACAATAGTTGCACCCGCACGAGCTTTGTTTGCCCACTCGTCGGCAAGTTCGTTGCCATCAGTGCCAACGTGACCACGCGTCCACTGAAGTTTTACGCCCTGATTGGCCTTATATGCGGCAAATAGCTCTTGAACAAGGTCTAGATTCTTAATCTCGCCGCCTTTTTTCTTCCAGCCATTGCGCTCCCAAGTTGGAGCCCATTTCGTTACGACATTAATCCAGAATTCGCTATCCGTAATAATTTCATCGCCAGCTTCGGCTAGGCCAAAAGCAGCAATTAGAGCCTTAGCTTCCATGCGGATATTTGTAGAGTTTTTCTCGCTGCCAAGTGCGACTGGGGAGCCATCAAGAATTACAGCAAAACCACCGTCGCCAGGGTTAGGAATTGCGGAACCATCCGTATAAAAGCGTTTCATAGTTCAATTATATCATCTGAGCCTATACTATGCATTCTCTATCCCCTTTAAGGGGTGATATAATTGTCTTATCCCCGAGTGGCGGAATTGGCAGACGCGCTAGCTTCAGGTGCTAGTGTTAGCAATAACGTACAGGTTCAAGTCCTGCCTCGGGGACCATATTAGTACAAAAAATCCCCAATGATTATTGGGGATTTTTGATAGCTATCCTAAAAGGTTAGTTTGTACCAGAGTCATCACACTTTTCTACGCCCTTGATACAGTTCTTCGTGACATAGAAGTTCTTCTCGATATTTCCGTTAACACTGAGCTCTGCAGTCGGAAGGAGGTCAGCACCATTCTTCGTACCTAGGCGTGCCTCAACACGACGCATAAGATCACCTGCGCGACCAGTAGCATCTACGATAGGCTGAACATTCCAGAAGTTAATCACATTATCACTTGCGTCTAGCATCTCTACAGTTACATCAAGGTCTGGATCGGCATAAACCTTAGACAGAACCAAGAAGAAGTTTTCTGGATCACGATCGGGGCCGCCGATTGGATCAGGAATGCCAATCTTCACTTCACAACGAACATTTTTTTCATTACTACACTTGACCGCTGTTGGCTGATTGATTGTTTTATCTGCAGAATCAACCATTTCCTGCGACGAAACCTCAAATACACCAGCCTCCGTACCGTCACCATAAGGCACTAAGGTTAGATAGCCCCTATTTGTTTCGCTACCATTAGCAGCATAGTAGTTCGGGTTCGTATCGCCTAGACGGCTTTGAACTAGCATTACATTTAGCGCATTTAGATCAACGGCAGAAGAATCACTTTGCATACCCATCTTTCCGAAGATACCTTCTGCTTTGCTAGTTAGCTTTTTGTCGTTATTGTTAAAATCATAATTCGAAGGGATATCATTAGAATTGGCGTTTGAATTCTGGTTATGCCAGACGATTTTTACAGCAGCTATATCCTTTGCGTTATAGTAACTTGGCTTCATGCTATTCTTGCTTCTCAGCGGAACGACAAGCACGGGCTCGTCCTTTGTAATCAAGCCTTCAAAATTTCCCTCAAGAGACATCGTTACACAAGTGTAGGCCTGGTCAGTAATATCGTCATCAATCTTATATTCGTCTTCTTTAACAGCATCGTTTCCCCCCAATGCCCTACGCACGAGATCACAGTCGTTATCTTCTGCCTCTTCTAGGGTTTTCTTGAGATCACTTGGCACGCCAACAGTCTCGCCAGCCAAGGCTTTCTGATACAAGGAATATACGGTTTTTGCATCTTCGACACCAGCAAGAGCAGAGTTGTATGCAGAGTCAGAAAGAGTATCTCTGGAAGTACGGCCAGACTCGGAAAGCATAATACGCAAAAAGCTAAGCGTAATAATGCTAATTAACAATGTCGTAAATACGACAATGTATATAGACGCCATACCTTGCTTAGTTTTGCTATTTTTCGACATTTTTACCTCCAGTTATTCCTATTATATACCAGCATTACCAGTTTGACGAACCGTCACCTCGAAGCGGTTTACTGCACAGTAGCTCATACCAACATTAGCCATATTTTGAGCTGCTTCGCTCGCACCTTCGGCCTTTTGACTACAGTAATTACTCGAGCTCATAACATTAATACCACCACGCATCGTACCGAGTACAAAGCTAACATCGAATAATGCTTGTCCTGTCAGATTGTTTTTTGTTGCGTGCATAACGGAGAAATCATAAAGCTCTAGGTCGGAACCATCATTGCTATCGTTTCCATCTAACAGCACAGTCAAGTCTTTCGGATCAACTTTAATAGTATTGCTAGATTCTACGCCGTTATAGACCGTCGTCTCTGATCCTTTTGTGACTTGCGGAGTAAAGAAAGCACCGCTACCGCCAGACGCACTTGCGGACTGACACAGGACTGCCGAAGAATCTTTCACGCGAGCAAGACCATACGGATGAACGTCACTATCACTTGTCTTGATTAGCAGGTAATCCGTACTGTTCGTGTTGCCAGTTTCGCGATATTTTAGCATTGCGGACTGATAATTAAAGATATAAGTATAGCTGTTCGTACAGAAGATACCATATCCTTTTTCGTCATACGCATAGTACTTCGCTTTTGCATCATCGACAGCTTTCTTGTTATATCCCACACCAGTATCTATCGGATCAATAGGTTCGCTCCATTTCGTAGAAGAGGTAATAGTCTGTTTTAGATCGTCAGCAATGTCTCCACCGATTGCGTTTATAGAGCGCATGGCGACACCTTTTGTATACATATTCACAAGCTGCATTGCTAACATTGCGACAGAAAGAAGCAATGTGCCGATAAAGGCAACTGCAAGCATAAGTTCAATGAGCGTGAAGGCTTTCTTTTTGCTGCCCTTCATATTAATCTTCCTCCTTATACTCATAGAGACGCACTACAGTAGAAGTCGTCGACGGAGCCTTAGAACCAACCGCATTCCAGCAAGTACGAATATAGAAATCATAAGTATCCTGGTTTTCGCCTTCGATAATTTTACGTTTTACGCCAAAAACCCAAACACCCTCAGATTTTCCCAAAACGTTCGATTGTAGATAGGTAGTTGTTTCTTCGGTGCCGTCAGCTGCCACTACGCCACTCGTACCACCATTGCCCGACAGAATGTTCATGCCATAGCCAGGGTCGATATCAGGTATTTTCGAGTCATCGCCATTCATAGTTCTATACACTAAACGAGGATAAAGTGGCGCAGCTTTAATGTTTGGGTCAGAAGAGGCACTGCCAGCTGCATCTTTTTTATCAAAAACGACTACATTTCCAACAATCGTGTCCCAGGTTGCCTGTCCAGAAGACTTATCCTTATCAAAACCGTAATATCCTGTGCCTCCCCAATCACTATAACGTTCAACAGACATAAGCGCACGCGGATTCAAGACAAAAACCGGATATTTTGCGCGATCATTCGCTATCGCTTCTTCGCAGCTACTGGCGTCATTTACATTACTAAGCCCAGCATCAACAGAATACAGCACTGGCTGCGGGGTGCCAGAACCGCTCCATTTTGTCTTCCAAATCTTATTAAAGAAATCACCTTCAGCAGAACTGTCTCTCTTTAGACTTGTTATATAGGCCTCATATATATATCTGAGTGAGTCAGATTGCGTATCGATCGCGAGACGAGACATCGTACTTTCAAGGTTTTTCTGAGCACGAGAAAGCCCATTATTCATCATGCCAAGAGCCAAAACTGCAACAATAGAATAGATTGAGATTGCAATAATAGCCTCAACAATCGTATCGCCGTAGCGAGTTTTCTTATTCAGACCGTTTTTCTTCGTCTTTCGTGCTTTTATTTGTTGCATTTATTCTCCTCGGAATCAGCTTCGATTAGGCGTACTGCATTTTCGCCTGTTCCATCACCGTCAATTGTCACCATACGCATGCCACCAGAGCTACTCATGCCATCGCCCGGCTCAACACAGAAAGAAACGTCACGATGCTTGAACGTTCTCAATTCTTCAGGAACTGGATTACTAGCATCATTGAATTTTACAAGGCTGCCTTCAGGAGCACTGCTATTACGAATACTGTCCAATATATTGTCATTAGATGTATAACGAGCAAAGGATTCCATCGAGCCCGTATTCGGAGACCTGTAGACTATCATTTCTACGCCCAAACCATCAGCCGTAGCCTTACCGTCACATAACATTTCATTTACATCTCTTATTTCATCACTGCACAATGCGTGAACCTTTGCGCCCCAAAGAAGCTTCGCTTCTACTATATCTCTTCTACTCCAAGAACTTGCCCCACTATTCATAAAGAAATCGTTTACGCCAGCATAAACTAAATAATCATAGTCGCTATATAGACTACCAGCATGGCTAGGATCAGCATTCTTTTTTGTTTCATAGTTCTCTTTCACCTTTGTCTCATCCATACCCCCAAGAAGAGATGAGAAAACCGCCGAATCTTCGCCATGCGTATAGATAGCCGCAGATACACCATATACAGCACAGTTGCTTCTTCCACGATTGCTACTACTATTAGCATCAGAATAGCCACCATCGTACCACCCGCACTGCGTCTTGCCAGAATAATTAGCAATCTGAGTGTTTTCAGCACGAGAATAAACGTCGCGAATACTACTAATAAAACTCTGGACCGTATCGCGATAACGCTGACTGCGAAGGCTACCATTCGTACCAATAACTACGCCAGCAAAAACCAAGCCCGTGATTGCTATAAATAGCATCGTCTCGATAATAGTAAAGCCGGATTTTTGCTTAGACATAAAAGATTAGCCTTGCACCCTTTTATTCATAGTTATTATTATACATTAACTTAAGCATTTTAGTAACGTACAGCACGCTCTTTGATGTATTGGATTTCAGTCTTTGAATCTTTCAAAGATTCTTTGTATGCCCATTGAACACTTGAAGGATCGTAATTAAAGACTTCGCCACGACGAATATTGCCATTAATATCACCCGCTTCAGACTCAGCACCATACGTTCTATCTAGTTTTAGTTTACTACTCTCATCCTGATCGCCAGTGCCTAACACAACTGGACCATTAATAATGAGCTCGTTAGTACAGTCGGTTATCGTAATTGGATTATCGCCACCAACGTCTTTTTCTGAGCATGTATCAATACTATTATCAGCAATTAGCCACGCATCAATTCGTTTAACATTGTTCGAGATCGTGATATTCCTTGCAAAGATAAGAATCTGGCGTTTTGGGTCATTCTTAATAATGTCGCTATTAATACTCAAGTTGCCACCAGAATAAGTAACCGCCGAAGTATCGAATAGGTCAGAACCATAGATAGCTACTCCGTCAGTACCACCTTCCCTAAACCTCGAAAGTCTCGATCTTAGCGTGGCGATCTCGTGCCTAATTTCCGCAACTTCAGTCTGACCAGCAGCACCGCTCATATTATAATCGCCGACAGTCTCGATATTATATCGAACCATGCCGCTGTTGCCGCCGGTTTGACCGGTGGTATTAAGACCCGTATGAGCGGTAGCATATGCCAAGGTTGCGCCGGAAGCCATAGTTGGCGAAGAGCCTGCAATGATGCCATATTCCGACCAGCTACCGAACACACCTGACACCGCGCCATTAGATATTTCTCTTGGAGTAGAGACATTAACACCACCAGCAACGTGCAAAGCATTACCTTCTACGCTCAATGAAGGATACTTCGCTACCGTACGACAGCTTACAGAAACGCGCCAATAAGCACCGTCCCCAATAGTGTCACCGCTTAGCGCAACACTCTGATCGGCATTCTTTTCAATATCAGTCGTCTCTGTATTGTGACTATCTGCCGGATAAACAGCAACCGCCATGCAGTACTTTTGACCAATAGTATCTGCAAAGACCTTGTCTTTTGGCGTATCTATATCAATGCCATAAGTGTCTATCGACTCTTTCTTAACTTCATCATCAACATTCGGCACAGTGCTATGGCCGACCAAATCGGCAATTGTGGCATCCTGTCCTTTACCATGAACATTAAATACTTTATACTTAGCTCCTGGTTCTCCCGTAATATCCGCAATGGATTCATCAGGGCTTACCGTAAAGACGTTAGCCTTAATAGTAGTAGTTTTTGTGGCAGTACTATACTCGCTATCCTGAACGTCTTTATTCTTTCTTGGCGACACTGCGATTTTTGCCTTGAAATTAATCGGCGTACCTACAGTGACCGTAGTGAGATCCTGCCCCATACTACCAGTTGCCGGTTGCGGATCAAGAATATAGTTATATGGCACATTCATGGTTATCGAGTATGTGCTGCTAGGAACAGAGCTTATACCGTTCGTTTTGGCAATATAGCTAAGATTGCTCTGGCCTAATAGGATGCTTTGTTTAAACTGCCCCGTGCTTCCGCTAACTACATATCCCCTATCGAGCCTATTTTTGACAGTTCCGCCACCTATTTCGCTAGCAAGAATGTTTTTATTTTCTACTCTCTTAGCAGGAGTACGCCCAGTATAAACAAGCTCACTTATAGGCCCCGTAACTTCTCTATAATAAGGATCTTTACTATCGTAAGGCAACTTAGATAGCGTCTCATCGCTCGTATTCAGCAAGAAGACGTCCGTACCGCTTCCGCCTGCAGCATCCTCGGCAATCTGTGCGCCAAAGCAGGCTTCGTAATTTAGTCTCGCGTCAATATTATCGCCGCCATTCAACCAAACAACATCTGTAGCCTTATCGGAGCCATCACCAACAATAGTGCGCCCCTTCGACGAATCTAGATAGAGGCCAGCATAGTCATTTGCGGCGCCTTCTACACCCATGTAATAAGTAACATCTTTGCCTTCTGGGCCAGTTAGCTTACACTCTGCATAATTAGCAACACCAGTGAGGGTTGCATGAGATTCCCTGTCGTTAAAGCTTCCATTGTATGATTTAAGATCACCATAAACCTCGCTATCATGAAAAACGAACTCTGAAACACTGTCGAGTTTTTGGCCTGGGAAGATATTCCCGGTTTCAGAAATCTTGCCGTTTATGTATCTCGATGGCAATGATGAATCCTTAAAGATGCTCGAATCCCAGCTATTAATCGTACGCATAGAGTTTGGCGTAACGCTCTGGATTTGCTTATCTAGACCAGCAAGCGAACCAGTATTATCGGCCGG
>JAUMYE010000023.1:11470-12228 GCA_030528815.1 Candidatus Saccharimonadota bacterium
TAGTATTGCTGTCCAGTGACTTTAAGAGTATGGGTCCAAGTAACATTGAACATATTAGAACCATACGCGATGCTTTTATTATATTCATCCGCATTTGGCTTCGCAGTCCCGAGATCCAAAACAGCATAAGAATCCCAGTCAGATTCAGCGCTTTTACCAGCAGCACTAATCTTAGTCTTAGACTGGATCTTTGATACGACTGGATCCCATTTAACTTTTATACAAGCTTTGGCTTCTGGATCAGAATCAGATGCTTTTTTGTTCTCCGTATCCGTAATTTTTACCGGATACTTAGTCGACGAACAATAAGTGTACTCTTTATTTGGCTCTGAAAGAGTAATTGTTGTAGGCGAAGAAGCAGTGCCGCTAGTCATAGATGCCGTATCGGAGCCAGCAGAATACGAAATAAGTGTACCGTCCCCACTTGGATAAGAACTATTCAAAGCACTTATTTTCGCATAGAAGCTCATTGCATTGCTGCTATCTGCCCTGGTATATACATAAGACGACCAAAAATCTACTTTTGGCGAATTGACGGTGACAAGTGGCGTTGAGCCAGAGCCACTATTATTAGAACCAGAGCCGCCAGCGCCTTTTGCATTGATTGTCACGGCAGCGCTTTGCTCTGTACCTGGAGGCGGAAGCTGATCATAGGCACAGAAAGTCGTAACGCCCTTACCGCCATTCTGGGCGGCGCTGAGCTCATATTCCGATTCCCCCTGCCTTACTAGCGCTGCTTTCCAAGCAGCATTTGCTTC